>NZ_DASWOM010000087.1:0-117566 GCF_036398755.1 Acerihabitans sp.
GTGTGCCATACTTTATCCTCGCCTCCAAGGGCGTCGCGCCAGACCCGCATCTGGTCGTCCACCCGATCGGCGGTACGGCGCAGGGCCAGTTCGCGCAGGGCAAACAGATTGCCTTTGCGGAAAAAATTCTCGATGGCCCGCTCGGCGCGATCGCCGATATACACCTTTCCCTCTTTCAACCGCTGGCGCAGATCGTCGGGGGGCAGATCCACCAGCACCACTTCATCGGCTGAATCGAAAAACGGATCCGGCACCGTTTCCCGTACCCGGATGCCGGTGACGCCGCTGACCACGTCGTTCAGGCTTTCCAAATGCTGGACATTGATGGTGGTGAGCACATCGATGCCGGCATCAAGCAATTCTTCAACATCTTGCCAGCGCTTCGGATGACGAGAGCCGCGCGCATTGGTATGCGCCAGTTCGTCCATCAGGATCACCGCGGGCTGGCGCGCCAGCGCCGCGTCCAGATCGAATTCCCGGTGGTGGTGCCGGCCGGTGGGCCGACGGGGCAATATGCCCAGGCCCGCCAGCAGGGCCTCGGTTTCCGCCCGGCCATGAGTTTCCACCACACCCACCAGCACGTCGAGCCCCTGCGCCCGCAGGCGGCGGGCCTCGGTGAGCATCGACCAGGTTTTGCCCACGCCGGCGCAGGCGCCAAAATAGATTTTCAGCCTGCCGCGCTGTTTATGGTTGACCTGGAGTAATAACGCGTCCGGATCGGGGCGCTGGGGTTCATCGTCGCTCATGACGGGTCCTTAAGGGTTGGGAACATTATCCAACGCCAGGTTAAGTTTCAGTACGTTTACCGTCGGTTCGCCGAGAAAACCCAGCAAAGGCCGCAACGTCTGTTGTTCAACCAACCGGCGCACCTGCTCCTGGGGCAGTTTACGCGTTGCCGCGACCCGCGGCACCTGCCACAGGGCGGCCTGCGGCGAAATATCCGCATCCAGGCCGCTGGCCGAAGCCGTCACCAGATCCACCGGGATTGGGCCGTCGGCCTTCGGATTGGCCGCGCGCAGCGCCGTCACGCGCTGTTTTACCGCCTCGTCCAGCGCCGGATTACTGGCGGCCATATTGCTGCCCGACGAGGCCAGTGGATTATAGGGCGTATCCCCGGTGGCCGACGGTCGACCCTGGAAATAGTCCGGCCGGGTAAACGTCTGGCCGATAAGCGCGGACCCCCGCGCCTCACCGCCGATGTCCAGCAATGAACCATTAGCTTGCACGGGAAACCACCACTGCGCCAGCTGGGTGGTTAACAAAGGATATACAACGCCGGTGATAAGCGTCAGCAGCACCAGTAAAATCAAGGCGGGACGTAATTGGCTCATGATGGTTCCTCTTAGCCCAGACCTAAAACGGTCAAAATCAAATCAATCAGTTTAATGCCGATAAAAGGTATCAGCAGCCCGCCCATACCGTAGATCCACAGGTTGCGGCGCAGCAGGGCGGCGGCCCCCATGGGGCGATAACTTACCCCATTCAGCGCCAGCGGGATCAGGAAGACGATCACCAGGGCGTTGAATATCACCGCCGATAATATGGCGGAGCCGGGCGAGTGCAGATGCATCACGTTAAGCCGGTCCAGCTGCGGATAGGTCACCGCAAACGCGGCCGGGATAATGGCGAAATATTTGGCGACGTCGTTGGCGATGCTAAAGGTGGTCAGCGACCCGCGCGTCATCAGCATCTGTTTACCGATATGCACCACTTCCAAAAGTTTGGTGGGGTTGGAATCCAGGTCCACCATATTGCCGGCCTCTTTCGCCGCCTGGGTGCCGGAGTTCATCGCCACCGCCACATCCGCCTGCGCCAGTGCGGGCGCATCGTTGGTACCGTCGCCGGTCATGGCCACCAGCCGTCCTTCGGCCTGGTATTGGCGGATTAACGCCAGCTTGGCCTCGGGCGTCGCTTCGGAGAGAAAATCATCCACCCCGGCTTCGGCGGCAATGGCGGCGGCGGTCAGCGGATTATCGCCGGTCACCATCACCGTCTTGATGCCCATTTTGCGCAATTCGGCAAAACGTTCTTTTATGCCGCCTTTAACGATGTCCTTCAGGGCCACCACGCCCAAAACCCGCGCATCCTCCGCCACCACCAGCGGCGTGCCGCCGGTGCGCGCCACCTCTTCCACCAGGCCGTTGACCTCGACGGGGAAGCGGCCGCCGTTGCTGTCGATATGACGGCGAATGGAATCCACCGCCCCTTTACGGATCATGCGCTGCTGTATATTCACGCCGCTCATGCGCGTCTGGGCCGAGAACGGGATAAAGGTCGCGTCCAGGCTTTGGAGATTACGCTCGCGCAGGTTGAATTTTTGCTTGGCCAATACCACGATACTGCGACCTTCCGGCGTTTCATCGGCAAGCGACGCCAGCTGCGCCGCGTCCGCCAGCAGTTCCTCACTGACGCCCGGCGCCGGCATGAAGCGGGTGGCCTGGCGGTTGCCCAGGGTAATGGTGCCGGTTTTATCCAGCAGCAGGACGTCGATATCGCCCGCCGCCTCCACCGCGCGCCCGCTGGTGGCGATAACATTCGCCGCCAGCATCCTGCTCATCCCTGCCACGCCGATGGCCGAGAGCAGGCCGCCGATGGTGGTGGGGATAAGGCAAACCAGCAGGGCCACCAGCACCGTAACGCTGACCGGCGCACCGCCCCAGGCCGAGAACGGATACAGCGTCGCCGTCGCCAGCAGGAAGACAATGGTCAGCGCCACCAGCAGGATGGTCAGGGCGATTTCATTAGGCGTTTTACGCCGCTTGGCTCCCTCCACCATGGCAATCATCCGGTCCAGGAAGGTTTCGCCGGGGTTGGCGCTGCATTTTATCACCAGCCAGTCGGACAAGATGCGCGTGCCGCCGGTTACCGAGGCGAAGTCGCCGCCCGACTCACGGATAACCGGCGCCGACTCACCGGTAATGGCGCTTTCATCCACCGATGCGCCCCCTTCGATGACTTCGCCGTCGCAGGGAATAATATCTCCCGCCTCGGCCAGCACCACATCGCCCTTGCGCAGCGCGTCGGCGGCCACTTTTTGGGTTGCGGCGCCGTAACGCGGCTCGGCAAGTTTTTTCGCCCAGCTGGTTTTTTTTACGCCCTTCAGGCTTTCCGCCTGGGCTTTACTGCGCCCTTCGGCCAACGCCTCGGCAAAATTGGCGAACAGTACGGTAAACCACAGCCAGAGGGATATATGGGCGGTAAAACCGGCGCTCCCCTCGGTCATGCCCGCCGCCATAAATACGGCCAGCAGCAGGGTGAGGATGCTGCCCAGGTAAACGACAAACATCACCGGATTGCGGTACTGCACGCGAGGATCCAGCTTTTTAAACGCATCCGTAAGGGCGACGCGCATCAGCGCTGCGTCAAACAGCGCTTTTTGTTGACGACTCATGGCTTCAAACTCCCGCGATTAATGACCAAGCAGTTGCAAATGTTCCGCCACCGGGCCAAGCGCCAGTGCGGGGATAAAGTTAAGCGCGCCGACCAACAGCACCGAGCCGATGACCAGGGCAATAAACAGCGGACCGTGCGTGGGCAAGGTGCCGCTGCCGACCGGCTGCACCTTCTTTATCGCCAGCGAGCCGGCAATGGCCATCACCGGCACAATCACCGCGAAGCGGCCCAACAGCATGGCGACCGCCAGCAACAGGTTCCAGAACGGGGTATTGGCGCCGAGGCCGGCGAAGGCGCTGCCGTTGTTATTGGCGGCGGAGGATACGGCGTACAGCACTTCGCTAAAGCCATGGGTGCCGGGGTTGAATATCCCGGCGCGCCCGGCCTCGGTCATCATGGCGAGCGCGGTGCCCAGCAGCGACAGGGCGGGGGTGACAAGGATCGCGATGGCGGTCATTTTCATTTCCCACACGTCGATTTTCTTACCCAGGTATTCCGGTGTGCGGCCGATCATCAGGCCGGCGATAAATACCGCCAGCAGTACAAACAGCAGCATGCCGTACAGCCCCGAGCCGACGCCGCCGAATATCACCTCGCCGATTTGCATCAGCCACATCGGCATCATGCCGCCCAGCGCGGTAAAGGAATCATGCATGGCGTTAACCGCGCCGCAGGAGGCCGCGGTGGTGATGACCGCAAACAGGCTGGAATTAAGGATGCCGAAACGGGTTTCCTTGCCTTCCATATTGATGGCGCTGTCCGCGCCTAATTGCAGCAAGTGCGGGTTGCCGTTAAGCTCCGCCCACATCACCACCGCTACCGCGGCGACAAACATCAGCGACATGGCCCACAGCAGGGCGTGGCCCTGGCGCCGATCGCGCACCGCGTTGCCGAAGGCAAAACACAGCGCCGCCGGGATCAGGAAGATGGCGATCATCTGGATGAAATTGGTAATGTAATTCGGGTTTTCAAACGGATGGGCGGAGTTGACGTTAAAGAAGCCGCCGCCGTTGGTGCCGAGCATTTTTATCGCTTCCTGCGAGGCCACCGGGCCCATCGGCAACGTCTGTTTCGCGCCCTCAAGCGTCGACAGGCTAAGATAATCGCTGAAATTTTGCAGGGTGCCCTGGCTGATGCTGACCAATGCTATCAGCAGCGAAAGCGGCAGCAGCACATACAACGTGATGCGCGCCATATCGCGCCAGGCGTTGCCGAGTG
The DNA here is from genome assembly GCF_036398755.1 of Acerihabitans sp. Taxonomy (NCBI): domain Bacteria; kingdom Pseudomonadati; phylum Pseudomonadota; class Gammaproteobacteria; order Enterobacterales; family Pectobacteriaceae; genus Acerihabitans; species Acerihabitans sp. The sequence goes on from NZ_DASWOM010000087.1 coordinate 4,612, forward strand.
TCGCCACCGTACGGTTGGCGAAGCCGCGTATCAGCGCAAACGCCACGGCGATGCCGGTTGCCGCCGACAGGAAGTTTTGCACCGTCAAACCCACCATTTGGCTGAAATAGCTCATGGTGCTTTCGCCGGCATAAGACTGCCAGTTAGTGTTGGTGACAAAACTGATGGCGGTATTCAGCGCCAGGTGCCAGGACAGGGCCGGCAGATGCTGCGGATTCAACGGCAGGCGGTCCTGCAGCATCAATATTGCCAGCAGCACGATAATGCCGAGCAGGTTGAATAATAAAATGGCCAGCAGGTAGCCGCGCCAGCCCATATCCTGTTTATACACCCCGCACAGCCGCCATAACCGGCGTTCGATACCGGCGAAACCGGGGGCCGGACGGTCGTGGATCAATCGGGTCAACCCTTGCCCCAGGGGACGCGCCAGGATAAGCAATACGGCCATGTAGCTGAATATCAGCAAAAAAGCGCTGGAAGCCATCAGAATTCCTCCGCGTTGATCAGGGCATAAATCAAATAGCCCAACAGTAAAAACACCAGCACGATGCCGGTTATCAGAGCCATACTCACAGTGCACCTCCAGAGGAAATTCTCAGGTAGGGCGAGTGTAAATTTTTGTCTGAAAAGTTAATGTAAAATTACCGGCGCCGGGTGTAAAAATTTTATAAAAATAGCCGGCCAGGAACGAAATAAATAATTGATCTCAAGGAGCCGGCAGGCGATTATTATAAATATTTAATATGCCACTCTGGTTGAGGTCTGTTTTTATTGGGATAACAGCCCGTAGTGAGAATTTCATTCCGGGAAAATTAAATTCCCGCAGTATTTTTTATAAAAATCTTTATATTCCAGCTGCTATTCTTATCTTATATTCGGCACGCCGCATAGCGGCAAACCAACCAGGAATACTGAATCATCACTGAGTTTGCCACTTTCAGCTATCTGTGTGATGTGTTTATCATGCCGGAATATCGTGGCGCCGGCCTGGGCCGTTGGTTGATGAGCCGCTGGCTGGAGCAGCCGTTAATGTCGGCGTCAAGACGTATTATGCTACTAGCCACCTATGCTCCGTGGCTGTATGAAAAAATGGGTTATGAACAAATAAATAAAAGAAATGTTGTCTGGAGCATTTCCGGCGCTGATATTTATCTGGAGTCCGGGCCAGGAAATAAAAATCTTCTGGCGCACTAGCGCTGAATGGCGGCCGGGCCAGGATGCAAATTATATCGCTATCATAAAAAAGAGGTCGGCAAGGAAATGAAATATTTTGTCGTTAGCATCTGGTTGTTTGGCGCATGCCTGTCGGTATCCGGTTTGCTATGGGCGGTGTCGCCGGTTACCTGCCGCCGCGGCGGTTGAAACCCGACGCGGATTTTAAATGGACCGGCTTGTTTCTCAGCGCGCCGGCCAATGCCATAACGGCTCATCGTCCTCCGCGATCAGCGTTTCCCCCAGCCGTTTTTGCAGCACGATGGGCGTGATTGACGATGCCGCGCGCAACGCGTCAACCAGGGCCGGCGCATGGGAAACAATCACGATCTGCGTGCGTCGCCCCGCGGCGGTAATCAAGCGCGCCAGGGCCGGCAACAGCTCGGGATGCAGGCTGGTTTCCGGTTCATTAAGGATCATCAGCTCGGGCGGGCGCGGCGAATGCAGCGCCGCCGCCAACAGTAAAAAGCGCAGCGTGCCGTCCGACAGCTCCGCGGCCTTCAAGGGGCGCAGCAGCCCATCCTGCGTCATACGCAGCTCCAGATAACCGTCGTTTTGCGTGACGAGCAGGGCGGCGCCGGGGAAGGCGTCCTGGATAGTCTCGCGCAAATCCTCGGCAAAGCCGATTTCATAAATGGTCTGGATGGCGGCGGCCAGGTCGGCGCCGTCCCCGGACAGCACCGGCGTATAGGTGCCTATCTGCGGCCGGCGCGCCGGGGATTCGCGGTCGGTGCGCAGATGATCGTAAAAACGCCAGCCACGCATGGTTTCCCGCAGCATCATCAGCTCCGGCGCATTAAGCGGATCGATACAGTGCGTCATCATACTATCGAATACCGCCAGATGCTGGAACGGGGTTTGCCAGACGCCGCGATCATCGCGCACCCGCACCGCGGGTCCATGGCGATCCGCCAGGGCCGCGCTTTTGCTATACAACGGGCCATGCCAGACCACTTCGCTTTTGATATGCGGATCGCGAAAAAACATCGCTTTATCCGGGGGCAGATTGCGCTTCTCCGGCAAACCCAAATCCATGGCGTAACCAAAGGTATCACCGGAAAACCCCAGCTTCAGGCTGACCGGCGCCTGCCGGGACTGGGATCCTTGTACCGCAAGGGTGCCGCTTATCATCGCGCGCGAAAAGGTTTCCGGGCCGGCCCACAGCGTGGATGCCAGGCCGCCGTCGACCGCCAGCGACTGCACGATACGGTCCTGGGCGATATCGGCCAGGAGATTCAGCGCGCGGTAGATACTGGATTTGCCTGTGCCGTTAGGCCCGGTTATCACGGTGATTTGCCCCAGCTCCACCACCAGGTTACGTAGCGAGCGATAGCCGGAAACGGCAAGCAGGTTAATCATCAGGATATGACTCCACGGCTGACGCGACGGTTAAACGATACCACGGAACAAACGCCATTTGCCTGCGTTTCACACCAGGCGGCGCCGTGACGGCGGCGTTAACGTGGCGTGCGGGTGAAGCGCCGGGCATCGCGCGCGCCGGCAAGACAACGGTTGAACATAAAATCAGGTAAACGCCGTAGAGGGTTTTGGCATTTATTTGGTAGCGTTATTGCCAATGTTTTGGGCCTGTCGCCGCCGGGGAAGGGAAAGGGATATGTTTGCTAATTGTCAGTTATTCGGCCTGGATTTGGCGTTTCCCGACGTCTGCCTGACGCCGATGCCGCTTCCCGTGCCGGTTCCTTATCCCAATATGGCGCTGGGCTGCATGGCGACGCCGCATACCTATACCATCCTGTTCGGCGGACTGCCCGCGCACAATATGGCGACCCTGACCTATGCCAGCTTCGGCGACAACGCCGGAATTAACCTGGGGGTGATGTCGGGCACGGTAATGGGCGCCTCGCGTCATCTGACCGGCGCGTTTACCACCCTGATCAAAGGCTCTCCCGCTACCCGCATGACCAGCCTAAGCCTGCAGAACGGCACCAATATGGTGGGTATGCGGCTGCTTCCCAGCCAGTTGAAAATCATGATGCTCGGATTATAACCTCGGCCGGTAACAGGACTCTTTTTATGCCCCCACTGTTTTTCCTGCGCCGTTTACCCGGCATTCTGGCGTTAATCATCTGTATCACCGCCTGCGCGCCGGCAGGAAAAACGCCGGACGGGGAGGGTGGCGACGATCGTCTGGCGTTGATTGTCCGCGGCCGGGTGAATAACGGATCGCCGTTAAAAATAACCCTACTTCAGCTCACCGATCCCAGCCGTTTTTTGTCGGCCGGCTATGAGGATCTGCAGCATGACGCGCACACCACGCTGCGCGGGCAGTTGCATGCCGGCGAGCAAATTTTCCTGCTGCCCGGCGATACGTTCCATTCCTTGCCGCTGGCGGGGGCCGGCGGCGTCCGTTACCTGGGCATGTTTGCCGAGTACCAGGATCTTGCCCATAAACGCTGGCGGCTGTTAGTGCCCCTGCCGCCGCGCCCCGCGCCATCGCTATGGGCTATGCTCCGGCCGCCGCCGCCCCGTGCGATCCGGGTTGCCATCACGACAGACGGTTTGCAGGAAATGAATGATGAAAAATAACCATAAAGTGCTGTGGGTTGAGGGGATGTTCTTGCGTCCTCATCATTTTCAGCAGGCCGAAGCCTATCTGGAGCAGCGCCAGTGGGACCTGCGCGAAGGCCTTTACCGCTGGGGGTTTTCCACCCTGCGGGTGGATGAAAGCCTGCTGGCGCTGGGCAAGGTGGCGCTGGCCGCCGGCAGCGGCATCCTGCCGGACGGCACACTGTTCGATTTTGCCGACGCCTGCGACGCGCCGGCGGCGCTTGATATCCGCGCCGGCTGCGCCGGATTAACCATCGTACTGGCGCTGCCGGTACGTCGGGTGGGGCGGGACGCGGTCATTTTTAGCGAGACGGCCGATTCGCTCGCCCGTCACCTGGCCTTTGAAAAAGAAGTCAATGATGTCAACGCGCTTTCCGTGGGCGGCGCGAAGATACAGTGCGGCAGGCTGCGCCTGCGTCTGCTGCCGGAAAATGAGCTTAACGGCGAATGGATAGCCATGGGCGCGGTACGGGTGCGGGAAAAGGATCGGGACGGCTGCGTGTTACTGGACACCGGCTACATTCCCCCCCTGCTGGACAGCCGCGCCAACCCGGCGCTGCGGGAATGCGCGCGGGAACTTGCGGGATTGCTGCAACAGCGCCGCCTGCGGCTGGGCCGCCGCCTGCAGCAGCGCGACGAGGGGCGGGATATGGCGGCGGACCTGATGCTGCAGGCGCTTATCCATCGGTTCAGCGCCGGGGTGGATCACCTGATGCGCGCCCCGGGCGCGCATCCCGAACGGTTGTTCGCCGCATGGCTGCCGTTTGCGCTGGAACTGGCGGTATATCGTGCGCCGCATGCCTTTGAAGGCGACATTCCGGTTTATGATCATGAGGATATCGGCGGCTGTTTTCACGCCCTGATGTCGCTGCTGCGCCAGGGACTGTTCATCGCGCTTGAAGACAGCGCCATTTCCCTGCCGCTGACCGAGAAAATGCCGGGCCTGACCGTGGCCACCCTGCCGGATAAAGAGATGCCGGACAGGTTCGAATTTGTGCTGGTGGTGGCGGGACTGGAGTCCGGGGCGCAAAGCAACGCGTTCCTGGCGCAGATCAAGATTGCGCCGGCGTGCCGGATCCGCGACGTGGTGCAACTGCAATTGCCGGGCATTCCCTTGCGGCCCCTGGCGCAGGCGCCACGCCAGTTGTCTTGCCGTGCGAACGCCAGTTGCTTTGCCCTGGAAAATGGCGGCGCATTATGGCCGCAGTTGGCGAAAACCGGCGTCTTTGCCCTCTACCTGACCGACGAGTTCGCCCGGCTGGATATCGCGTTATGGGCCATAAGACGCCAATCGCCGCCGGGCGGCCCACAGCCATGACCAGCCCGGATCCCATGCGCCGCGCGCAACCCAACCGGCTGCTGGCGGCGGCCGATCCCCTGCTGAACGCCTTGGCGCATTTTCGCTACGCGCCGCCGCCCGTGGAACCCGGGGCGCTACGGCTGCGGATGATCGATGAAGTGCGCCGCTTCGAGCAGGCCTGCCAGGAGGCGGGTCTGGGCTATAACCTGGTCATCGGCGCGCGTTACTGTCTGTGTACCGCCCTGGACGAAGCGGTGGCGCTGACCTCCTGGGGGCAAGGCAGTCTCTGGGCGGGCAACGGCCTGTTGGTGGCGTTTCATAATGAAACCAACGGCGGCGAGAAGTTTTTCCAGCTGATGGCGACATTGCTGCAACAGCCCGAGCAGCATATCGATCTGCTTGAGCTGCTCTATTTCTGCTTGCTATTGGGCTTCGGCGGGCGCTATCGCGTCATGGAAAACGGCATTTACCGGCTGGAAATCCTGACCCAGCGGCTGGCGCGGCAGATTCGGGGCGTCAGGGGCGAGTACGCCCATTCCCTGAGTGAACCGCGCGCGGAACAACCCGCGTCGCGGCGGGCATCCAGGGGGCGGCTGGCGCCGCCGCTCTACGCCCTGCTGGGCGGCATGCTGCTGTGTTCGCTGTATATCGTCCTTAACCACCGGCTGGACGCGGCCGCCGGCCGGGTGCAAAACATGCTGTTCAGCCTGCCGTTGCCCAAAGCGCCCCCGCCGGTGGCGGGGATGTCGCTGGCGGAGCTGATGCAGGCCCTGGCGGCGGATATTGCCGCTCATCGCGTGGCGGTGTCCCTGCGGGATGAGCAGGGGATTATCACGCTGCGCGGCGGCGACCTGTTCGCCTCCGCCTCAGCCCGTCTTGACCCGTCATACCAAGAGGTTATCCGCCTTATTGCAAGGTATCTGGCGCAGACCGACGGCGTGGTAACGGTGCGGGGACATAGCGATAACCAGCCGATCCATGGCCAGGCGTTTGCCTCCAACCACGCGCTGGCGCTGGCGCGCGCCGAAACCGTCGCCCTGATGCTGCGCCAGGCGTTGGGCCAGCCGGGGCGGGTGGTGGCGCAAAGCGCCGCCGGCCAGACGCCGCTGGTGCCGAATACCACGCCGGAAAATCGCGCCCTTAACCGACGCGTCGATATCGTATTTACCCTGGCCGGCGGCGACATCCAATGATGCGGAGAGCACCAACATGTTAAAGGCGATTGGGGCGCTGTATGGCGGCGGAGTATGGCGCGGCGTTTTCGCGGCGGCGGCATGTAGCCTGGCGGTCTGGTTCATGGGTCCCCGGCTTGCCGTCGGCGGGCTGCATCCCCTGGCGTCCGAGACCGCGCGATATCAGGTTATCGGCGCGGTGGCGGCGTTATGGCTGCTGTTGCGGCTTCGGTCCTCGCTGCGCCAGGCCCGCTTCCGGCGCGGCCTGCGCCGGCAATTGACGCCGGCGGAGCGGCCGCCGTCCGCGGTGGATGAAACGACGCTGGCCGCGGGATTCAAACGCGCGGCCAGGATACTGAAACGGCATCATGGCCATAGCGGCGGCCTGAAAAAATACGGGTTGCCGGGCTGGGGGCGCGCCTATTTGCATCAACTGCCGTGGTATCTGGTGCTGGGCGCCGAGGGCAGCGGCAAGTCCAAGGCCTTGCAACACGCGGGGCTGGATTTTCTCGAATCCCGGCCGATTGACGCCGGCGCGGCGGCCGTGCCGGGCCGCTGCGACTGGTATTTCGCCGCCCAGGGCGTGATGATAAGTCCCTGCGGCAGCTTTCTGGCCGACGGCGACAGCCGCTGGCAACAGATGCTGGCGTTGCTCAAACGCTACCGCGCCCACCGGCCGCTTAACGGCGTGGTGCTGGCGATCAGCGCGCAGGATCTGCTGCAGCCCTCGCGGGATGAGCACTATCGGCAGGCCGGATTATTGCGCCGGCGTCTGTTGGAACTGCGTCGGCAGCTTCATATCGCGCTGCCGGTGTATATCATGATCACCAAGACCGATCGCCTGACGGGGTTCAGCCAGTACTTCGGTCGTTTCGACGGACCTGAGCTGGAACAGGCCTGGGGCATGGATTTCCCCTGGCAGGACGGATCCGGAGACGGATTTTCGCTGCCGGACGCCTTTGGGCAAGCTTTCGACCGGTTGCTGCGCCGGTTAAACGACGCGTTGGCGGATACGCTGCTGGCGGAGCCGGACCCCAGGCTGCGTGCCGGATGCCTGGTCCTGCCCCAGGCCGTTGCCGCGCTGCGCCAGCCGCTGCTGCGTTACCTCGAGATTATTTTTGCCTCCTTTCCCGAAGGCCCTGTCCCGGCGCCACGGGGCATCTGGTTTACCAGCGCCAACCAGAAAACCGGGCCGGCCGCCGGCGCGCCGGCCGGGGGGCCGGATGATCCGTTCGACTACCGCTTTACGCCGGCGGATGCATCTCCCGCTCATGAGACCGCGCCGACGCCGCAAAGCTATTTCCTCAAGGCGTTGTTCCGGGACGTGATCCTGGCCGAAGGCGATCTGGCGGGCACGCGCCGCTGGGCCGTCTACCGCCGGCGGTTGGGCCTCATCGCAGGCTACGGCCTGTTGTCGGCGTTGCTGCTGGCGGCGGGGAGCATTGGCATCGCCAGCTACCATAATAATCTCCGCTACCTGGCCCGGGTACAGGTGCGCACCCAGGCGCTGGAACACCTCAGCGACGCCATCCTGCGCGCGCCCGAACCCGGGCTGGGCCAGGTACTGCCTTTCTTTAACGGCCTGGGCGTCTGGGGGGAAGGCGATATCTTCGATTACCGCCGCCCCCCGCTGGACCATCGAATGGGCCTGTACCGGGGCCGGATCCTGCACAGCGCCGGCGAACTGGTCTATCGGCACGCCCTGAAGCGCGTGCTGCTGCCCCTGGTGGCGCAACAGCTCGGCGCGGTGCTGGCCCGGGCGGATGCCGGTGAGACGGATTTCACTTACCAGGCGCTGAAAGCCTATCAAATGCTGTATGAGCCGCAGCATTACGACGGTGTTTTTTTACTGTCGTGGGTGCTGATGACCCTGCCGGCGATGCCGGGCGCGTCAGAGTTGGACAGCGCCGGGAATGAGCAACTGCGCCGGCATCTCGCGCGGTTGATAACCGACGCGCCGCTGGCGTCGCCCTACGACAAAGACCCGCGCCTGGTCGAGGCGGCGCGGTCCGCCGTCAGGCAGCGCACGTTGTCCCAGCGCGCATACCAGCGTCTTAAACAACAGCTTGTCCAGGACAGCCGGTTCAAGGCCGTCAGCCTTATCGACCTGGCGGGCGCCCCGGCGGAGCATGAACTGATGCGCACAAGCGGCCTCCCGGCCACGGCCACGCTCCCCGGCCTGTTTACCCCCGAGGGGTATTGGCAGGGTTTTGCCCCCGGGATCGCCGCGACCCTGGAGAGGTTACAGGATGAGGACCGCTGGGTGCTGAACCAGACTGAATCGCCGCGAGAGGACGAACTGGCCGCCAACGTGCGCCAAAGGTATATGAACGAGTTTATAACCCGCTGGGATAACTTTCTCGGCGACATCGTCCTGATGCCGGCGCCGGACCTCAACCGGCGCATCAACAGCGCGCGCGTCCTGTCCGGCGAGCATTCGCCCCTGCGCCGCCTGGTGACGCGCATCGGCCCCATTCTCGCCTTATCGCCGCCGGGCGACGAGGAAGCGTCGCCGCCGGATCTCGGCCGGCAGTTGGGCGCCCGCACCCGCGGGCTGTTGGGCAATATGTTTCCCCGACGGGAACAGGAGGACGGCGAGGGGGCCGAACTGACGGTAAGAAACCACTACCGGGATCTTATCGCGTTGTCCCGACCGCGCGGCGAAAACAGCGCCGCCATCGCCTTTGACGATATCCTCACCCAGCTTGGCAGCCTGTATCGTTATCTGGTGGCGTTGCAAAACAGCGGCGACGCGCCGCCGGCGCCGGGCGAAACCTTGTCCCGTTTGCGGGCGGATGCCCTACGTTTGCCGCAGCCGTTGCGCCGCCTGATACTTGAGCTGGCCGAGGGCGCCGGACAGGATTCCCGTATCCAGGCGCGGCAACGGCTGCAGCGGCTGTTCGATAGCCAGGTCGGGGCGTATTGCCGCCAGGTCGCCGACGGCCGTTATCCTTTATCGCCGCGGAGCGCGGTGGATGTCAGTCCGGACGAACTGGCGCGTCTGTTTGCGCCGGAAACGGGCCTGTCCGATCGCTTCTGGCGGCGGCATCTGGCGGACCATGTGGCGGCCGGCGGCGGCCGCTGGCAGTTCTTGCCCTGGTTCGACGCCGGCGATGGCGCGTCCGGGGAGGCACTGCTGCAATTCTTCGGCGCCGCCCGTGCTATCGGCGACGCGTTTTTTCCGCCGGGGGCGACCCGACCCTCCTTTTCCTTCACCCTGCGTCCGCTGGCCATGGACAACGGTATTCTCAGCCTGTCGCTCAATATCGACGGACAGACGCTCAGCTACAACCACGGTCCGTCGATTGCCTATCACCTGAACTGGCCGGGCACCGGACGTACGGGTAAAGCGCAGCTGACCGCCAGCCTGGCCGACGGCAGCACCGCCACGCTGGAAAAGCGGGGACACTGGGCGCTGCACCGCCTGCTGGACTGCGGCAAAAGCCGGCGCAAGGGTAACGACGGCGCGCGGCGCGTTACCTTCACCCTGGCGGGCCGCGACCTGACGCTGGATGTTGTGCCGGATAACGTGCGCAACCCCTTTACCCTGCCGGACTTCAGCTGTGCCGCGCAACCGGAGCCGCTATGAATATCCATGCCCTGCTGACGCCGGTCAGCGCCGACGCGCCCTGCGGCGAGAACCTGGAATACGATCTGGCCTTTATGCAGCTTCACCAACTGGCGCGCGGCAAAGCGGAACAACAGTTCGGCGAGGTGCTGATCCCGGCGCAGGAGCCGGACTGGCGGCGGGTGGAACAGCAGGCCCTCGATCTCCTGGCGCGCAGCAAGGATTTGCGCGTGATGCTGCTGCTGTCCCAATCCTGGACCGCCCTGCGCGGCGTGTCGGGCTATGCCGACGGCATCATGCTGATGGGCGAAGCGCTCGAGCGGTATTGGCTGACGCTGCTGCCGCCGTTGGCGCTGGAGGGTGAGGCCGATCCGCTGATGCGCATTAATGTGCTGCGCGAACTGGGCGATGACTTTGAACTGGCGAAACTGCTGCGCCGCAGCCGGTTCGTGCGCGACGCGGGCCATTGTCTGTCGTTTGCGGATGCCGCCGCCGCCCTTGACGGCATGGCGAAGACGGAGCCTGCCATGGGATCGGCGCTGTCCGCCGCCCTGGTACGCGGACTGGCGTCTCATGCGCGGGATATCGCGGAGATTCGCGCCGCCCTGGAGCGGATGTTCAGCCTGCTGCGCGAGCATTTGGGCGAAACGGCGCTGCCGGACATGCCCGGGGTATTGTCCGTCCTGGGCGCCATGTCGCGGGCGCCGGCGGCCCAGGATACCGCGCCGCCGCCGACTGCCGCACCGGCCGAAGATCCCTTGTTTCCCCGCCGCGCCGTGTTGGATAACGGCGCGGCGGCAACACCGTCGTCCCGGCGAGAGGGGGAAATCCTCACCCGCGACGACGCCTATCAGGCGCTGGAACAGGTGAAAAACTATTTCCGGCGTTATGAGTCCAGCCATCCGGCGCCGTTAATGATAGCGCGTATCCAGCGCTTAATGAGCCAGGACTTTATGGCGATAGTGCGCAATCTGGCGCCGGAGGCGGCAGCCCAATTGGAGCATTTTTTCGGCTGCGAAAACACTAAGGAGCAATCAAGATGAAAGAAGCACACAGTGGACAAAAATCCATCGCCCGCCAACGCGCCCCGCGGGTGCAAATTGAGTATGAAGTGGAGTTGTACGGCGCCGAGCGCACGGTACAGCTGCCGTTTGCCATGGGCGTCATGGCGGATTTAAGCGGCGGGGCGGAGGAACCTGCGGTACGTATCGACGAAAGAAAATTCCTTTATATCGATATGGATAATTTCAATGAGCGGATGAAATCGTTCAGGCCGGGCATCGCCATCCGGGTGGAAAATACCCTTAGCGGCGGGGACGACCTGGCGCTGTCGCTCACCTTTAACGAGATGGACGATTTTTTGCCGGATGCGATAGCACGCCGGGTGGAACCGCTGAACGCGCTGCTGGAGGCGCATATCCAGCTGTCCAACCTGCTTTCCTATATGGATGGCAAACATGGCGCCGAGGAGCTGATGGCCTCGGTGCTGAAAGACACTACCCTGCTGCGGGGCCTGGCCGGCACGTCGGCCCGCGCCGGCGGCCAGGATATACTACCCTACTCGCCGATGTACGAGCCCGGGGCGGTCGGACGCATTTTGCCGCCGGCCATCGGCGCGGTGATTGATGAGCAGTTCCGCCCCAAGACGGAAGAAGCGCGCGCCGTCCTTGAAGTCGCGGTCAGGGCCATGGCGCAGCAGGCGCTGGCCAATCAGGTCACGTTGTCCAAAGACGCCTTCAGTACCATCCAGGGCCTGATTGCGCTTATTGATGAAAGCCTGTCGCGGCAGATCAATATCATCCTTCATCATCCCGAGTTCCAGCGGCTGGAAGGCGCCTGGCGCGGGCTGCACTATCTGGTGGCCAATACCGCCAGCAGCGACATGCTGAAAATCCGCGTCATGAACCTGAGCAAAAAAGAACTGGGACTGACGCTCAAGCGCTATAAAGGCGCCAGTTGGGATCAAAGCCCAATCTTTAAACGCGTCTATGAAGAAGAATACGGCCAGTTCGGCGGCGAGCCGCTGGGCTGCATCGTCGGCGATTTCTATTTTGACCACAGCCCGCAGGATGTGGAGCTGTTACGCGAGCTGTCGCTTATCGCCTCCGCCGCCCATTGTCCTTTTATCAGCGGCGCGTCGCCCGGGGTCATGCAGATGGCAACGTGGCAGGAACTGTCCAATCCGCGCGATTTGAGCAAAATCGTACAGAATACCGAATACGCCGCCTGGCGCATGCTGAGGGAATCGGAGGATGCCCGCTACCTTGGCCTGGTGCTGCCGCGCCTGCTGGCGCGATTGCCTTACGGAATGGACGGCAATCCCGTCGACGCCTTTGCGTTTGAAGAACAGACCGACGGGGAAACCCATGCCAATTTCACCTGGATGAACGCCGCGTATGCCATGGCGGTGAATATCAACCGTTCATTCCAGGAATACGGCTGGTGTACCTCCATACGCGGCGTGGAGTCGGGCGGCGCGGTGGATAATTTATTATGCCATAGGTTCCCGACCGACGACGGCGGGGTGGATTTGAAATGCCCAACGGAAATCGCCATCAGCGATCGGCGCGAGGCCGAACTGGCTAAAAACGGCTTCATGCCGCTGGTGTACCGTAAAAACTCGGATTTTGCGGCGTTTATCGGCGCCCAATCGCTGCAAAAGCCGGCGGAGTACAGCGACCCCGACGCCAGCGCCAACGCCAATCTGGCCGCGCGGCTGCCTTACCTGTTTGCCTGCTGCCGTTTTGCTCATTACCTGAAATGCATCGTGCGCGACAAGGTGGGGTCCTTCCAGACCCGCGGTGATATGGAGCTGTGGCTGAATAATTGGATCATAAATTATGTCGATGGCGATCCGGTTAACTCATCGCAGCAAACCAAAGCGCGCCGTCCGCTGGCGGCGGCCGAAGTTCAGGTCAACGAGCAGGCGGACAATCCCGGTTATTATCAGGCGAAATTTTTCCTGCGTCCCCATTACCAACTGGAGGGCCTGACGGTGTCGCTGCGCCTGGTGTCCAAACTGCCGTCGCTGAAGCAGGGCGGCAGTTAAGATGTATTTTCGAATCGGTAAGGACCTTCCGTTATGAACAATAGCATTTATCTGCAAGTAGACAGCGTTAAAGGCGAAGCCAAGGACGAGGAGCATAAAGACTGGATCGACGTGCAGCATTTTCGCTGGCAAATAGTCCAGCCCACGGAAAACAGCGTCGGCGGCGGCGGCGGCATCGGCAAGGCGGTGGTGCGGGAGCTGGAGGTGCTGGCGCGCATTGATAAAGCCATGCCGACCATGATGAAAAAATGCGTCGAGGGCACGCATCTGCCCGTGGTGACACTGGGACTGAGAAAGGCGGCCGAGTCCAGCGAGGACTACCTGCTGATAAAAATGCAGGACGTGATGCTCAGCGCGGTGGAAATCGTCCCCCATGCCGGTACCGGCATGGGCGAGGGCCACGCGGTGGCGCCCGGCGCCATGGCGGTGCTGTATCGCTTTTCACCGTCCATCGTGGGTGTGACCTGCGGTGAGCAGTTAAATACCGGCGCCCTGAGCGCGAAAGTGGAATTTGGTTGGGATGTGAAGAAAAATGCCGCTGCACAAGTCAAATTTAAATAACGACATATTGATCGACGATCGCCGCGCTGAAGAGACCTGGGAGAGTTTTCTCCACGAATTTCCCGGCGCCGCGGTCAGGGAAAATGATATCGACCGGGTATTGGCGGCGCTTTTTGACGCGCCCTTCGCATCCGGCGGGATAACGGCACCGGCGGATGCCGCGCCCGTTGGATCGCGGGGCGCCGGGGAAACCGATCCGCTGCGGTTGTTCCCGCCGGTACGGGCGGAGGACGCGCCGGCGGCGCCGGAACATCCCGCCGGCGCGCCGGCGGATATCGCCATGGGCGAGACGACGCCGGCCCAGCGGCGGGCGATGCTGGCGGCGCTGGCCGCCTGTCTCGGCGCGCCGCGGCAAAGCGATACCGGCGCCTTGTTTACCCAGTCCTTTTTGCCGGTCTATCGCCGGGAAATGGCAAACGCCGCCGGCGAGGATTAACCGACTATCGGCTCATCGGGACGATAAACAAAATCATCGCGATGGGCCGAGGGCAGGTTATATCCCAGCCAACTGCCCTGTCCCAGCGGCTGGTCAACCCCCAGCTCACAGCCGCGATATCCCTCGCGCGCCAGGATCACCCGCACTTCCCAGGAAAATTCCACCCCGGCATATTGGCGAATCCAGTCGCGCAACCGGTCAAGCGTGCCGCCGCCCCCGGCGGATAAAAAACGGCGGTATTGCCGCCACGGCAGTGGGCCGATATCGACGGCGAAACGGGACTGGATATCCGGCGCGGCCAGGCCCAGGCAAGACGTTTCGCCCAGGCGGACGCCACGGTGGCCGGTATGCAGCCGTAACCGGGCGTTGGCGGGCAGCGCCAGCCAGTGGAACAGATTTTCCCGAATCCCGGCCGGCACGGCGAAATAATGTCGGATAAGTGAACGCAGCCCCTCGGCGCAGCGGGGACCCCGGGTTAAATGTCCGGCCATATAATAACGTGCCTGGGCGTCCGGCGCGCCGACCCGCGCGGCGGGCTGGGCCATGCCCAGCAGGCAGGCGGCATAGCGATCAAAACGCCGGTTGTCCGGCCGATCGAACGAGACACAGTGCTGGGCGTCGGCCCAGGCGCGGTAAAACAGCGTGATCAACCGATGGTGAAACAGATCGGCAAAGGCCGTCAGCGCGGATTGCTGGCCGGGTCGCCGGCGTTGATAGACCTCTTCGGTCATATGCAGGGGCAGGGGACCGTTGGGGCCGAACAGGCCGAAGCCGTTGATCTCCACCCGCCGCCATTGCGCGCCGCTCGCCGGGACAATAGCGGCGATACCGGCGGCGGCGAAGCCAAGGGAGGGACGTTGTCCCAGGCGCAGCGGCTCGTCGCGCGGCAGCGGCGCGCGTCCCAGCGCGTAGCGCAGCCCCTCCCGCGCATCCACGCGGCGCAGCAGTTGGAACAGATCATAGTCCCAGGGTCGGCGCTCGCGCGGGGTCCAGCGATGGCCGGCGCTATCATCGACGGGCGCGCGCGGGACAACCGGCCGCTGGCGCGAACACGGGCTCAGCCGGCCTGGGGCGGGGCGGGGATGGACGCGGTAGATTTTCATAACAGCCTCGAGGCTCCCGGGCGCGGCGGCCAATAGCCGATGGCGCCGCGTTGCATCGAGCAAAGCGTGGTTTCGCTAAAGCTGTTAACCGTGGCCAGCCGCGTGAACAGCCGCGCCAGCACGCTGCCCAGCAGCCAGGGGCTCAGGCCGGAAAACGCCTGCTCGTCGACGCTAATCCGCGCGCTGAGGCCGCGTGCGGCCAGCGCCGGCCGCGCCATTATCCGGTGGCAGGGAAGGAACTGGCACTGGCGAATACCGGCGATTTGCTGCCTGACGGTAATATCGGCCCGGCGCGCATGGAAGTCTAATAACTGACGCAGGGCCGTTCCGCCATCCGGGTTATCCATCAGGCTGAAATAGTTGAGCCGCAGCTGGTTAATCAACGGCCAGCAGGACTCGCTTTCCGCCAGCGCCGGGATGGGGCTGCTTGGGCCATTATGTAATAACACCTGTTGCACCGGCAGGGAATCGCGGATCACGAATTGCCGATCCTGGCGCAACAGCGTGAACGGCAGGTCGCGATTGCAGCACAGCACCTCGGCGCTTAAATACGCCAGATCCGCCCCCCAGGGTGGATGCCGCTCGTCGGCCAGGGAAATAAAGGCCAGTGAACCGCCCGAGCCGGTACAGGGGATTAACGGGTCGGCGGCCGGCGGCCGGGAGCGCTGCTCCCGGCGCAGGGAAAACCAGCCCGGTCCGTCAGGCCCTTCTTCATTATGGCGATCGTACACCGGCCTGAATACCCGCCGGTAGCCGTTTTCGCCTTTGCTGCCGTAGCCGTGCAGTTGCGTGACCGAGTGGACCTCATAATCCAGCGGATGCAGGGTATCGACGATAACCGGATATTCAGTCCGGCGTTCATTGAGGATAATGCGTTCAGCGGTGCGGGGGAACAGATTGACCACCGGCGTGCAGTGCAGCGCCAGATGTCGCCGGTCGACCTGCCGCTCCAGTTCGGGCGCGGCCTGGTCCAGCAACAGGATAATCTCCAGCTGTTGCTGTTTGCCGGCGCGGTCGAGCAGCGGTTGCAAACCCCGCAGGCTGAAAAACTGTAGCCGGGCGGGAAAAGAAAAATATTCCTGCAGCAGGCGAAAGGCGTCCAGGCTGCGCAGATCCTGCGGCAGCATGGCCTGATCGGCGTCAAGACCTTCATGGCGCAGCGCCTCCCGGCCCAGGTTCAGGCGCAGGGCCGAATCGCCGCCGGTCTGCGCCAGCACCGTTTGCGTATGCTGCATCATCAGCTCCAGCAGTTGCCGGGCCGGGATATCCCCGCCGCTGAGGTAAAACATCAGCCGATCGCAACGCATTTCACCGAGCGTCACCGGACCGACACAGGAAAGCCTGATGCGCAATGCGCAGGCGCTGCCGTCCAGTCCCAGGGCGCCGGGCAAGATCTCGGCCGGAATGCCGCCCAGCGCCACCTGCTCGATGCGCAGCGGCTGAAGATCGACCTCATGAGCGGTGCGGTAGCGGCAGGTGACGCCGCGGGACTTAAGCTCCCGACTGTCCATCACCGTGCCGGGCGGCACGCGAAATCCCTGGCTGATATCCCCTTTCGCAACGTCCGGCCTCAGTTCCACAATGGCCATCGAGGGGGTGGCGGCCAGATAGTTGGGATGCAGCATGTCCAGCAGTTGCCGCGAGAAACGCGGAAATTCCGCATCCATTTTCAACTGGACGCGCGCGGTCAGGAAGGCAACCCCTTCCAGCAACCGCTCGACATAGGGATCGGCCGGTTCGGCGCCGCGCAGGCCCAGGCGTCCGGCGACCTTGGGATACTGTTCGGCGAACTCCGTTCCCATTTCCCGCAGCCAGGCCAATTCCCGATTGTAATAGTCCAGTAGCCGGCTATCCATTGGTTATCCCTTATCACTCAGTTCAAAATGGCCGTTTTCCAGATCCACGCGGCTGGTAAACCTGAAATCCACCGGCGCCGGCGACCCCCAAAGGCGTCCCTGGATAATAAACGACAGCAGGTTATGCGACGCCAGTCCGTCGTTATCGCCGACGTAATCAATGCTTAGCTCCGGGGAAATAATGCGCGGCTCAAAGCAGGTTATCGCCCTGGCAATGGCGCGTTCGATGTCGTGCCAGGCTATTTCGGAGCACACCTTGCCGGCCATCGGCGGCAGGCCGAAATTCAGCGTACTGGCATACACCTGCGGCCAGCGCGCCAGCTCGTCGCGGGAGGCGAAACGGGTGCAGTTAAGCAGCGCCTGCAGGTTGGTTAGTACCGATCGCTTCAGCATGTCCCGCAGACCGGCCATATCCTGCGGGATGTCGTCCGGATTGTCCGGGTCGTCATCGGAAAGCCGCTCCCAAAGCACGGGCGCGGCCTGTTGCCGGCCGCCGGTCGCAATACCCTGCCCGCCGGCGGTTCCCCCCGCCCGATGGTTTATCTTATCGCGCATTTTCGCTCCCGTTTCCGGCGATGGCCGGATCAGCCCATATGTATGTGTTCCGCATCGATTTTGGTGACGGCGTCGGCGGTGATCATCAGGTTCCGGCTGTGGATGCGGGCATAATCGGCGGCCAGGTAATCCAACTGGCCGATCCTGGCATGCTCCGTGTGCGTCACTTTGCGCAGCCACCTGCGGCTTATCTGCACCAGGGTGCGCCATACCGATTCCAGACGTTTGCCGACGATACAGCAGGCATCGACCCGGGCCGACAGCGATTCGCCCTGGTAGCGCAGCCGCCCGATGCGGCATTCCCCCCGGTCCGCGCCGATATCAAGCGTAGGGGCGAGCAATGCCAGCCGTTTGGTCCCCCGCAGGGTCAGCGTCCCCCGGGCGGCGATATCCAGGTCGCCGGCCACCGCCAGTGACCAGGGCGACAGCGTATCCGCACGGTCCAGTACCGCCAGCAGCCATAGCTGCGCCTGATTGCCGGCAATCAACACCTCGTCGCCCGGCTGCGGCGTGAGCAGGCAACTGGCGGCCAGGCGGCACTGCCAGCCACGCTGTTCATGGCGCACGATATAGCAGCCGTCCGGCAGGACGTTAACCACCCGGCCTACGGCCTGGCCGGGTGGTGAGGAAATGGTGTCGCTGAATGTCTGTCGATTGATCATAACTTGCCCTAAGTCGTGGCTGAGGTGAACGGTGGCCGCCGCAGGCTCCATTCTTCGGCGGCATGGAGAGCCTCATCGGCCTCCAGCAGTCCCTTGCGGGTGGAAAACAGCGCCGCCGTTTGCCGGGAGCGGTGCAGGCGGGTGCGCAAAAAGCGCGCCTGCCGCAGGTCGGCGCCCTGGAGGTCGGCGCCGCAAAAATCCGCATAGGCCAGATTGCAGCCGGCGAACCGGCATAGTCCGGCCAGGGCGCGATGCAGCAGGGCCTGCTCCAGGCTGGCGTGGGAAAAATCGGCCTGGCGCAGATCGGCGCCGATAAACTGACCCTGATCAAAATGACCGTGGCGGCACCGCGCCCGCGCCAGATTGCCGTCGATAAACAGTGCCTGGGCGCAGTGGGCGTGTTCAAAACGGGCCGCGGCCAGCGAGGCGCCCTTAAAACAGCTGCGGGTAAGAATGGCGTGGCTGAAATCGACGTTATCCATGGCGTTGTCGGTAAATTGGCAGGCGATAAAGCTCTGGCGCCGATAGTCGTTATTGCGATGGTCGCAGCCGACAAAGATTGCGCGGTCAAAATGGCTTTGGCCGAACACCGTGGCGGTAAGGTCGATACCGAACAGCGTGGTCAGGGTGGCCTGGCAATGTCGCAGCCGGGCCTGATGCAACGGCGTTTTAAACAGCGTAACCCGGTACAGCGCGCACCGATCAAACACCGCGCCGGTCAGCGGGCTCTCCAGAAACTGGGTGGATGCGATGTCGCCGGCGCCAAAGCGGCTTTCCATCAGCAGGCAATGATTAAACAGGCTGCCGCTGATGTCGCACCCGCTGAAATCAGCCGCGGGCAGCGCGCAGTGGTTAAACCGGCAGTCCTTTATCGCCCCCCCGCTGAAGTCCGCCCGCTCCAGCCGGCAGTGATCAAACAGCGTATCTTCCAACCGGCGCCGGCGTAAATCCGCCCCGCTGAAAACCACATGGCTGAATACCGCGCCGCACAGCCTGACGCCGGCAAGCTGTTCCTCGCAAAGCGTCACCGACTCCACGGCTTCGCCCCGGTCGATCCGTTGTTGCAGCTCCCGCGCCGTAAGGGGGATCATGAGGTCGGCTCCTGCGCGCGCGGCAGGGTTTTGCATTGGTGCGTATAGGCGCCCTGCAGGCGGGTGTGGTGATCTATGGCCGCAAGCGACAAATCGGCGCGAAACAGGTTGGCGCCCCGCAGGTCGGCGCCGCCAAGCCGGGATTTTTGCAGCAGGGCGCCCATCAGGTCGGCGCGGTTCAGCGATGCGCGGCTCAGGTCGGCGCGGATAAACAGGCAGCCGCCGGCGTTGATGCCGTCCAGGCGCGAATCCGTAAGCCCGGCGCCGCTGAAATCGCAGTTTTCGGCCCGTACCCGTGAAAAATCCGCCCGCTCGAGCGGCGTTTGCCGGAAGTTGCAGCTTTTAAGCCGCGCGCGCTTGAACGATGCGCCCCTGGCATGGGCGCCGCCGGTAAAAACACAGCTGTCCAGGCCCGCTTCCTGAAACTGTGACTCATCCAACGCCATGGTAATAAACGCGCAGCCCGACAGCTGCGCCGCGTAAAAACAGGCGGCGTCGAGCCGTCCGTTATTGAAAACCACCTTTTCCAGGCGGCAGCGGCTGAAATCAAGCCCGGCGGCATCGGGCTCAAGAAACGTGCTGTTTTCCAGGGTAGCGCGGCTGAAGCTACAGCGGTTAAGCCGGGTCAGGTGAAACAGCAGCCCGCTGAGATGCGCCTGGTTAAAACAACAGTCGGTAAACTCCGCCCGCGTGACCATCACCCCGGCCAGGCGCGCTCCTGAAAATTCAGCGGACTGGCAGCGGGCGCCGGTCAGGCAGGTTTCGTTAAGGCGGGCGTCGCGCAGGGAAGTGTTTACCAGCGAGGCGTGCGCCAGCATGGCCTCGCTGAGATCGGCGCCGTCAAGCAGGCAGTTATCCAGCCTGGCGCTTTCCAATAGGGCCTGTTTTAAATTCACGCCGCGTAAGTCCAGATTGCGCAGGTCGGCGCCGGTCAGATCCATGCCGGCGAGATCGCGTGTTTGCGCCAGCAGCGCCTGGAGGCGACGGCGCAGCGTTGTGGTTTGCTGCGCGTCCTGCGGCGGGGCCGCAGCGCGGGTATCGGCGGACAGCCGATACATCTGGTGCAGGGCCAGGCGCGTCTCGGGCGTATCAACAGAAGGTCCGGCGCCGGTGGAACCCGCTTCCCGCCGCCCAAGCAACGCCAGCATACGGTGGTAGTGCGCCGGCCCGGCGCCGGTATCCCGCGGGGCGTGGACGGCGGCGTCCAACCCGGCGGCGTCCACGAAATCCGTCGTATCGGCGCCCAGGGCGGCGGCTTTTTCCAGCGCCCGCCGTTGCATCGCCGCCGCCTGCCCCTCAAGGCGCGCCATGAATTGCGGCAGTTCGCCGGGCAGCGGCCCGGGTTGCCGTGCGCACCTGCCAAGGCTATCGGCGCTGGCGCGATCGCGGGTACCCAGGCCGGCGTCACGGCCATGACCGCTGCTGCCCGGTTCAGCGCTATTTTCCGGCCCGTCCGGCGTTTCCGGTCCCAAGGGGTGGCGATGCTTTTCGCGCAGGTCCGCTTCCCGGCGCGCCAGATTGGCCGCCAGCGGCCCTTCCTGGGGACGGGGGCAGGTATCCAGCCACGGGCCTATCAGGCTTTGCGTAACCAAATCCTGTTCACGCAGGGCATGGGCGGCGGCGGTGGATTTTTGGCCGCGGGCCAGGAAAACGTCCTGATAATGCGCCAGGGGACGGCTTTCTCCCGCGGTTTCGAGCGCGACCAGCATATTGTCGATATCCAGCGCATCGTCTTCATGAATCGCGCAATCGCCCTGCCAAATCAGCACCATCTGTTCCAGATGAGGGAAAAACCACAGGGTGGTGGCGCGCAGGCTGAGCTCTTCAAG
This sequence comes from Acerihabitans sp., assembly GCF_036398755.1. NCBI lineage: Bacteria > Pseudomonadati > Pseudomonadota > Gammaproteobacteria > Enterobacterales > Pectobacteriaceae > Acerihabitans > Acerihabitans sp. Next base: position 25,574 of record NZ_DASWOM010000087.1, read on the forward strand.
CGTCGGCGAGCCGGCGGCGCTGGTGATGTCACGCCGGTATCTATCGCCGGCAACCGCGCCTGCGCCGCCGGCGCGGGTAATAAAACACCGGGCGCGCCAGTCGGGCAGCACCCCCTGCTGCAGCGGTTGCTCCGGATGCATATTCCAGATACGCCAGGGCGCGCCCAAGGGTAATGACGGCGACCGCGGCCACCGCTGATCGCATCCGGCCCGGTTAAATACGTGCCAGTCGATATCGCGGGCAAAACCGGGGTAATCCTGCTCCAGCCAGCGTTGATCGTAGTTTTTGCCAATACGGCTGAAGTGCCCCGGCAGGCAAAAATCCAGCGGGCCGAAACAGTCGGGTTTTATCGCGCGCCGCGCCGCGCCATACCCCGCCTCCGGTTCGATACGGGCCAGCGGATGGCACAGGACGCCGTTGCGTTCTAGGGGATGCGCGCCCAGGCCGCGCGGGTTGCCGGCATCGTTTTCGCCGCCGAAGGCGTTTTCCCAGTCCAGTCGCAGCCTGGCGAACGGCAGCGCCTCGGTGGGGCGCCCGCCGACCCAGAAACGTTCACCGAACGCCGTCAGGCTTTTTTCCAGCTCCGCCACCTGGATCTTGACCATACAAGCATTGTTTTGCCGCTGGTGCCGGGTATAGGCATAACCCGTGGCCAGGAATTCCGCGCAGGCCTTGGGAATGGCCAGATCCAGCAAACCGCCGTCGCCGGCCAGTTCCGCCGCCGCCAGTTGCCATAGCTCGGGTTCGGGACGCAGCCGGGGGGCCGGCCCCATATCGGCCAGCGCCAGAACGGACACGCCTAACCGGTTTTGACCCTGCCAGCGCCAGGGCCGGTGCAGTACGCCCAGGCGCAGCGGTTTAATGATCTTCATGGCGATCGGCTCAGATAAAAATAGTGATGGCGCTGGTGTGCAGACTCAGCAGCGTGGTGCGGATATCCAACTGGCCCTGGCCGATGTTAACGCCCACCGTCTCGACCCGCACCGCGGTGGTGGCCAGGTTCAGCCGGGTGCTGGAGGTTAACACCTCGTCGGTGGCGACCGCCATTTTCGCCATGGAAAAGCGCATGTTATTTATGGTTTCGGCGGAGCCGGCGATGTTAAGCGCATTACCGGCATGGGTTTCGCTGCTTCCCTCGATTTTCCGCACCAGTTTTTTTGCTGAGACCAGTACCTCGTTGCCGCCGTTGACGCTGATGTCGCCATCGGCGCGCAGGGCCACATCCTGGTTGACATGCCCGTCAAACCGCCCGTGGATATGGCGGCGCGCGTCGCCTTTTATCTCCACCCGCTGATCGCCGGTGATGGTTTGTCGGTCCACGCCGCTGATGGTGGTTTCCACCCCTTTGGTATATTCCACCCGGGTGGGATCCGGGCGCAGGCATTGCCGCTCGGCCCGGCGGCGATCCTCCAGCTCCCGGGCGGTCGCGGGCCGGGCCGCCGCCAGGGCGGCCTGCGCCGGGCTCGGATAATCGGTCGCCTGCGCGCCGGGACTGAGCGTCCGGCCGAACAGGATTTTATTGCCGGCATCAAACATCAGGTCATTCAGAGCGTGATGGCTGATATTGTCGCCGGCATGCTGGGTCAGGCTGCCGCTGACAATCTGCGCCGCGTGTCCGGTCACCTGGCGGTACTCGCCGCCGGTGACGGCGTCCGCCCTGCCGCCGGCGGTAATCAGGCTGGTTTTGCCCAAGTGAAAGGTCTGTATATCGGGTTTAAATTTAAAGGTGGCGCAGGGGCCTTGGTGGATAAACCGGCTTTGGCCTTTTATCTCCTGCGCCAGGCAGCCGTCGACGCTGATGTGCTGGTCGTGTTCGACCGAGATGATCATATCGCGCTCGGCATGCAGGCTGAACGACTCGCGCCCTGGCGCGTCCTCCATAAACCAATAGCTTGCGTTGCCCGCGCCGCCATCCCTACTGCGGCTCATAAAGCCCATGCGGGCGGCGGCGGCCGGCAGATCCCAGGGCGGCAGGGCATCCTCGTTGTATACCCGCCCGGTGATTATGGGGCGGTCGGGATCGCCATTGATAAAATCCACGATCACCTCTTCGCCGACGCGCGGCACCTGCACGCCGCCATATTTCCAGCCGGCCCAGTGGCTTGATACCCGTACCCAACAGGAATCGGTATCATCGCCCGCGCCGTGCCGGTCCCAGCGGAACTTAAGCTTTACGCGGCCGTATTTATCGGTCCAGATGCTTTTGCCGGGCGGGCCGGCCACCTCGGCGGTTTGCGGTCCCTGGGTTTTCGGCCAGGGGGTGTCGCGGGGCGGGCGCCAGGAGACATGGGCCGGTATCACGGTGAAATCCACGCTGAATTCGGCCATGGCGGCGTCGGATCCGGGCGCCAACCGGGAGTCATCGGCCAGATGGCGGTTATCCTGGATACTGTAATCGACAGCGGTGACCAGATAACATTGCTCATCCTGCGGACGCGGACATTGACGTAACCGGAAGGTGCGGCCGGGCGCCATGCCGCGCGCCGTGGCCTGGCCCGAGACCCGGCATTGCCGGGAGGCGAACTCCTGTTGGCGGATCTGCGCCAGAAAGTGTCCATGCCCATTATCGCCATATCCGCCCGGCCAATCGTAAATTTCACTTTTACTGGCGGCGAAAGAGGCGCGGTTTTGACGGGTTTGCCCTAGATGGGCGCGGGGTTGCCGAAAATCATAGTCATCCATGCTGCACAGCCTGGGGGTGATTTGGTGGGATAAGGTCCAGCGGTGAATGGCTTCAATATGGGCGTTAAGACCGCAACCCGGCTGCCGGTAAACCATCTCCTCATAGCCGGGAAACGGTTGATGCGCCTGCGGGGCGTCGGCCAGCACCAGGGTATGGCCGCGGTCATGATGGTGAAAATAATAATAAATTCCCTCGTGCTCCATCAGCCGGCTCAGAAAATCGAAAGTGCTTTCGCGATATTGCACAATGTAGGGATATAAATGATAGGCGCTGGTCAGCCGGTTTTCACAGGCAATATTATGGTCGGCCAGGACATGGGTAATAATCTCCGGCAGGGTTTTCTCCTGCCAGACGCGGCAATCGCGATTTTGCGTCAGGTACCACAGCGCGGGATGCAGCGTGAAGGTATAGAGCTTATATTTTTCATTCAGCAGCTCGTAGCCGTTAAAATCGATGCGGGTAATATGGCCATGCAAATAACGACATCCACCATCAATAAGCGTTATTTCAAAGGTCATATCCTGACCCAATAATGCATTAATGTCTAAATCGTTATGCGTACTAAGGAATTCCGCGCTAAACCGGTATAAAGCTGATAATGATTCCCGTCCGGTCAGCCGTTTAAATACCAGTTCACTTTCGGCGCTACCGCTTAACGGCGTATGGACCTTTATCCAGTCTGGCATGTTGTTCCTTAATGCGTGAGATCGACGGTAAGGCGCCAAGGCTTAATGTCTAAAGCACTTATTTTTACCAGCCAGGTGATGGCTTTATCCCGTTATTGCCATCATAGCTATACGGCGACCCTAAAACATCAGGTAATTCCCTGAGATCGCCGCCGGATTACTGACCTAGCCGTATTCCACCAAACCCAGTCGGTGCGACCAGTGCACCAAATCAATGGCTTTATGCACGTCAAGTTTGCGCATGATGTTCAAACGATGGGTTTCGACCGTCTTCGGGCTGATGGATAAGTTGCCGGCAATGGTCTGGTTGCCGGCGCCCTCGGCGATTTGTTTAAGTACCTGGCGTTCCCTCAGCGTCAGGGACAAGGGATGATGGCCGCTGTCGTTCATCAGCTGGAAAACGCGAAAGTGGTCCAGGGCCGGGTCAATATAGCGCTTGCGGTTAAAAACCGATTGCAACGCGGTCAGCAGCCTGCGCGGGGGACTGCCTTTCAGCACAAAGCCCAGGGCGCCCAGGCGCAGCACCCTGGCGGCATGATGCTCACCCTGCCTGGCGGTGAGAACGATAATGCGCATGGCGGGCCAGCGCCTGAGCAATTGCGCCACCACATCCTGCCCGTCCATGCCCGGCAATCCCAAATCAAGTATCACGATATCCGGGTTGGTCTCGCCGCAAAGGCCGTAGACCTCAAGTCCGTTATCCACCTGGCCGGCAATCTGATAACGCGGATAGGGCTGAAGCAAAGATTTAATGCCGTTAATGATCAGTTCATGATCGTCAACCAACAACAGTTTTATGTTCATGAAACCTTCCCTGGAGTATGCAAGGTGAGTCATTTTTTAGAATATATTTGGAATTAATAACGCACAGAACCGGCCGCCGGGGCTACTTTATTACGGCCAGCGCTAAAGATAATAAGGGGTTTGGGTTATTGACCAGAGTATTGTGCATCAGGAAAAACTATTTTATAACTAAATTTTGATTATTCCCCGGAGAATGAAACGCCATGAGCATAATCGAACGCAAGAATAAATCAAGGTATTATCCGGGGAAAAAACGTTATATTAAGCATGTTTCAATCCGGTTTAACCGTTTAGCCTAATTCGCGCTGTCCTTTGAAAACGATCGTAAAATGATCCGCCATAATCACGCTACGTTACCATATTGTTCCGGCCCAAGGCACAACCCACGGTAAAGTGATCTTACTCATGTATTTGCGGTATGCCCGGTGGTTTTGATGGCAGGCGGCGGTTATGGAGCATATATTTTCACCCGTTCAATTAAAAAAAACGGGAGTTGGTGATGAAATTATTGCGCTATGGCCTGCCCGGCGAGGAACGCCCCGGCATTCTGGATAATCAGGGCCGCATACGGAGCCTGTCCGGACATATCAACGATATCGGCGGGACCGCCCTGCTACCCGCCGCGCTTGAGGCATTACGCGCCCTGGATCCCGCGCAACTGCCGCTGGTCGAGGGCCAGCCGCGGCTGGGTCCGTGCGTCGGCCAGGTCGGTAAGTTTGTCTGCATCGGCCTGAACTACGCGGACCATGCGGCGGAAACCGGCGCGCCCATCCCCAAGGAACCGATTGTGTTCAATAAATGGGTCAGCGCCATCAACGGCCCCAATGACGATGTACAGATCCCCCGCCAGTCGCATAAAACCGATTGGGAAGTGGAACTGGGCGTGGTTATCGGCCAGGGCGGGCGCTACATCGACGAGAGCGATGCCATGAGCCATGTGGCCGGTTATTGCGTCGTGAACGATGTCTCCGAACGGGAATGGCAAATCGAACGCGGCGGCACCTGGGACAAAGGCAAAGGCTGCGATACCTTCGGCCCCATCGGCCCCTGGCTGGTAACGGCGGATGAAATCGCCGACCCCCAGGCGCTGAACCTGTGGCTGGAAGTGGATGGCACGCGCTACCAAAACGGCAATACCGGCACCATGATTTTCGGCGTCAGGCATATTATCAGCTACCTGAGCCGTTTTATGAGCCTCCGGCCCGGGGATATCATCGCCACCGGCACGCCGCCGGGAGTGGGCATGGGACATAAGCCGGAGGCGATATTCCTGCGTCCCGGGCAGACCATGCGTTTGGGCGTTGAGGGTTTGGGCGAGCAGCTTGCGCGGACGGTATCGGCCTGACTAAGGGAGGGCAGGGGTGACGGCGTCCTGTCGATGCCGGGGTAACCCCGCCCCCTTGCGCCGGGCGGTAAGCGGCCGCGGGACGCCCGGCATTTTGTTACCGGCCGCGGTTTTTCTTCATTATTTTTTTAAACATATGCAAGTTGAATGGATTAAAGCGGTTAATGAATTTTGTTTCATCGCCGGTGTCTGAGTAAGCTGAGGTCAGAGGAAATAATTATATCAGCCGCTTGCCGGGCTGTTTAAACGTGACGGTACGTGCTAGGTTGTCTTTTTTATGTAAAATAAAACGGTTAGCATTAAGCGGGTATTTTTTCTTTTGGCGCTAGGTGAACCGGCTGAAAAGCCTGTTTTTTTAAATTAAATACCTTTTAATGCACTCTTTCGGCGAGAATTTATTTCCCGGTTAAGCTCATCGCAGAAAGTAATAACTCTGGTTATTACCCAAACCTAATTATCGACGCCGTCCCGTGCTGCGGAACAATTTCTATGATCCAACGTTGGCTATTGCCGTTAAGTTATATGCATCCCAGATACTGGTTACTCTGGCTGGGTCTTGGCGTGCTGTATTTACTGGTGCAACTGCCCTACCCGCTGTTACTGCGCCTCGGCGGCCGTATGGGCCTGCTGTCCATGCGTTTTTTAAAAAGGCGCGTCTCCATCGCCAAACGTAATCTGGAGCTGAGCTTTCCCGCCGTCGAACCCGAACAAATCAGACTAAAACTCGCCGATAATTTTTCATCCCTCGGCATGGGACTGATGGAAACCGGTATGGCGTGGTTTTGGTCGGATCGGCGCATAAAAAAATGGATTGACGTGGTCGGCCTGGAAAACCTGGATGCGCCCTCAGGGGAAAAAAATGGCGTTATCGTTATCGGCGTGCATTTTATGACGCTGGAACTGCATTTCCGTATTTTAGGCCATTGCAAACCCATGACCGTCATGTACCGTCCCCATAACAGCAAAATTATGGAGCTGGTGCAAAAATGGGGCCGTTCCCGCTCGGGCAATTCCCTGGTCAGCCGGAAAAAACTGGTCTGCATGGTGCATACGCTAAAACGCGGCGGCGTGGTCTGGTTTGCTCCCGATCAGGATAACGGCCCGAAAGGCAGCGTATTTGTGCCGTTTTTCGGCGTCGATCGGACCGCCACCACCAACGGCACCTTTACCATCGCCAAGCTGGCCCGGCCGAAGCTGGTCAGCGCGGTGGTGATCCGCAAGCCCGACCGTATGGGCTACCAATTAATTATTTCGCCGGAGCTGCAAAACTTCCCCTACGACGACAGCCTGGCGGCGGCCAATTACGTTAACCGGGTAATTGAAACTGAAATCATGAAAGCCCCCGGCCAATATCTATGGCTGCACCGGCGGTTTAAAACCCGGCCGATGGGAGAGAAGTCATTATATATCTAGCTATCGCCTTAAATATTCGCCAACAGCGGCGTTAGGTTATTCAGTTCAGAAAATAGCGGTAAACCGAACATCGTCAGTTCGGACGGTCGGTTATGCCGCTGACAGCGTATCTCCTCTTATCTGTCTCGATATGGAGACATATAACCAATTGAACTACCTATAAATAATTAATTCAGCCTAATTGTGTCGCCCAGGGGTAACATTGTCCGCCGGCGGAATCCCCGGGCTGGGCGTGGCCCGCCGGTTATCATCTGCCCGGCAGGCGGGAATTATCTTCGCGTAAGCGGCGGGCCGGCAGGCGGTTGCCATCGATTTAATTTTATATTTATCAGTGCGCTGATATCTTTATTCGCGGCGCGGACGCGGAATGGATAACGTTTGCCGGGCTATGGCTTATGCTCCGCAGGGGCGATAAAAAGGAAAACTTTGCTGCAACACCTGTCTTGGCACGCAAACTGCAACATTCCCCCTGTAGATGCTCATTCCACTCTCTTATGTTCGCGTTTACGCCTCATAAACCCCGGAATGACGCAGAGCCAAACTTGTGGCGCCTATTGTCCAGCTCCTTGATGAGTCCCTCATCAGAATTTTCGGACAAAACGTTGAGTGAGGCGCCAAACTGTTGTCTTATGACCTGACCTTGTTAAACACTTGCCGCGATGGCAAGTGTTTTTTTTTACCCGTTGCGTCTGCGCCCCTGTGTATAGCCGTCAACCACCATAGACGTTTTTTGAAAGCGTGATAATTATTATCAATGCTAAATTTTCCCCTCAAGTTTAATTCGCAATTAAATGGTGTAAGGTTTTCAAATAAGGGGTAAATATGGCGGGTGATATTGAGCGTTTGGGTATGATGGCGGGATATATTTCGGGTATCGGTACCGAACAGGCGAGAAACGAGGCGACACGTCTCCAGGGTATGCTGGAACATGTGGTTGATTTTTTTACCTTCGGCTATGTGCAAAAAAATCTAAATAAGCAATATGATTTGCTTGTTAAAGAAATTGCGATCGCGCTTGATAAGGCCTCACCAGCAGGAATCAGCATCCCGCCGACGCTTATAGTTGATTTTAATGGGCATAGCATCACTTTCACGCTTGCGGAAGAAAACGGTGCTGATAAAAACCTGGTCAAGGTTGAAGTGTGCAAGGGCAAGGACAGAACCACCTGTTCGGTCGATAAAGCTAACTTCTCACGTATCAGCACGGGGTTGATAATGTGCCAGCGGTTTAATCTGCCGCTCCCGTTGGTCACCCCGGATAATGAGGGAAGACTGGACCTGAGTAACGTCGACCTGTCCGGACGTGACCTGAGCAACGCCGACCTGAGTCATACGATCCTGAATAATGCTACCCTGTGCGGCGCTAAACTGGCTGGCGCCAGGCTGGAAGGCGCCAAGGTGGAGGGCACTCTGTTTTATGGCGCCGACTTTGAGAGCGCCAACCTGAACGGAATTTTCACGCATGGCGTTGACATGATGAACTTCAGGGGCGCCAATCTGAAAAACGCCTATCTGGGCCAGTTCCCGCCCGCAGGTCCCTTGCTGACACTGCCCCCGGTCTGGGATGACTACAACCTAAACTTTTATTTCGATCATTTAACCAACCTGCCGGGCAATAGCCTGCTGACGATGTTGAAAAGTATCGATGACCGCTATGCCGACATCAAGTTACGCATGATGCGGGAAATCAGGCATTCATTATCAGGGGTCGACGTATCCGGGATCGCGGATGCCCTGCGGGACTTTGCGGGTGATGATCCCAATACCGGTTATGCCGGTAAGGCCGACATTCGCCACTGGTTGCCTGAGGGATGATGCCGATATCAACCGCGCATCGATTTAACGCTGAAGGCGATGAACAACGGTCGTCATAGACCCGACGGGGAAAGAGATAAACGCGGATGTCGGCGGGCCGGGATAACATCCCGCCCGCCGGCTCGATAGTATTACGGTTGCGGCGCGGAAGGCGCCTGCTGTGGGGACTGCAGCGACAGGTTGATGGATTCCTGACGCATCTGCGCGGCGTCTTCCGGCAGACGCAGGCGATCGAGCACATCGGCCAGCCAGGCATAGTCATGGGCGTCCGGTCGCTGGGCCAGCGCGGCGCGGAAGGCGTCGGCGGCGGCCTGCCATTCCCCGCGCTTCATCAGTAACTGCCCCAGGGTGCTGTTTAGCAACGGCGTCGCGCCCTGCTGCTTCACCTGCTGGCGCAGCGCTTTTTCCAGTTGCTCGGGATCGCCGGTTTTCAGACGCGGCAGTAATAACAGCAGTTGCTCGTCATAATGGTTCTTCAGCCCCTTGACGATAATCTCCTGGGCGGTTTCATGGTCGTTGCAAACGATTAAATGCTCCGCCAGCGCCAGCTGCAGGTGGGTATCATTACGGGCGTGCCGGCTCTGATTACGCCACCAGGCATTTAGCCCGTCGCTGCCCTCGTTTTCCATGATCTGGTCCATGAGCCCGCTATAGGCCTGGTGCTCCAGCGCCAGGATTTTGTTCTCATCATAGACCCGCACCTTGCGCATGGCCGGCAGGATATCCAGCAGCGCCTGCCAGGCGCGGGTACGGATAAACGCCTGCTCGGCGAGGCGCAGCACTTCCGGATGGCGCGGGGCGATTTCCAGCAAGGCATCGGCGCCGTGGCGGGCGGCGTGGTTTTCGTTGCGCGCCAGCTGGATGCGCACCCGGGTGATGTCCACCGGCAGCTGATCGTTATCCGCCGCCTCCATGGCCCGCTCCAGATGCTGGTTGGCGCGGATATCGTCGCCCCGCTGCTGCGCCGCCTCGGCGGCCAGCAGGTAATTGACCACCGGCTGATCGGCGTGATCGGCGTTGCGGGTCAGTAGTTTTTCCACCTGCCGGTAATCGCCTTCCGCCAGCTTCATCAGCGCTGCTTTGGTATGTTTGCGGGCGCGGTGGTTTTTACGCACCCGGAACCAGCGGCGGGTGCGCGCGCCGGTACGGAAAATACGCCGCAAAACCCACTCCACGATAAACAGCGCCACCAGCGCCACTATCAGGATGATGGCCAGGCCGGTGACGCTGGTTTCGATATTGTAGTTATCGGTCTGGATCAGCACATAACCCTGATGTCCGGCGATAATCGGCCCGATGACTATCCCGGCGATCAGCAGGATGAACAGCAACAATACGCGTAGCATCGTTTATTCTCCCTGAGCGGCGGGTGCGGCGGTGGGCGCGTCGGCCGCGGCCGACGGCTGCGCCAGCAGATTGCGCACGCGCGTTTGCACCAGTTTTTCCAGCAGCGGCTGGCTGCTTAACTGCGCCGGCACATTCATGGTGATATTCTGCTGGCTCAGGTCGTCCAGCTCGCTGAGAAAGGCGCGGGTATTGGCGTCATCGGCGTCGAAATAGGCGCGCACCCAGGTGGAGACGCTTTCCAGGGATTGCCGGTAGACTTCATTCTGGTGACGCGGCACCGCTTGCGCCGCGACCAGCAGGCGCGAGCGGATATTTTCCCGCAGGTAGATATCCTGGTTTGGCGCCAGCAGCGGCTCGGCGCTGCTATCGCGACGGCGGATGCTGATAAAGTCGTTAACGAAATTGTGCCAGCTCTTACTGAGGTTTTGCCGCCACTCGCGCACCGAGCTTGACAGCTCGCTGCCGCCGTCGCTGTCCATGGGGGATTCGTCGCTGTCGTTGTCGGCCAGGCGCAGGTTATCCACCTGGTTTGACAATTGGTTCACTTTCAGAATAATCCCGTCGAAATCCACCTGGCCGACGCCGGAAAGGGCGGCAATATCCTCGGTAATGGCGCGACGTACGTTCATCAGGCTGGGATCGTTCATATCCGCCAGGCTGGCGTCGGCGCTTTTCAGCAGCGCGCCGGCGGTGACGATATCCTGATCGCTCCACAGTTTACGCCCGGCCTGCTTGACCAGGAAATCCGCCTGGGCCAACAGCCAGGTATTGGCATCGGAGCCGGAGATGGTGGCGACTTTATCGCGCAGTTCGCTCAGCTGCCCGGCCTGAACGGCCCCTTGCTGCTGTACGGCGCCGAGCGCCTGGCCCTGCTGCTGCAACGCCGATTGGGCCTGCTGCTGCCGCTGCAACTGCTGGCGCTGCTCCTGCTGCAAGGCCTCAATGCGCGATTGCAGCTGTTGATTGAGCGCGCTTTGCGTTTTCGCCTGCCGGGCGCCGTAGAGATAGAGCGCGGCGGCCAGCAGCAGGGCCAGGATAATGGCGATGGCCGCCAGGATCACGCCGATGGGCGCTTTGCCGCCGGGGGCCAACGCCGCTCCGTTCAGGGGTTTGGTCTTGGCGCTTCCCGCCGCCGTGTCGCCGGGCGCGGATGACGAGGGCTTGGCTGTATCCGCCGCTCTGGATGCCTCTTCCCGCGGAGTGGTTGGAGTAGTGTGTTCCGTCATATTGGCCTATCCCATGATTAGATTTAGAGCAGCACACGCATAAGCGCATCGTTGTCTGCCGCGTTTGCTACGACGATGTCCGTCCAGCCCAATTGGCGGGCTAAAGCCCCGATTCGTTCACTCACCACGACCAGCCGGCATTGCAACAGCCATGAGACGCGATAGTACTCAGGAATTAAAGTATAGAATTGTTGTAACATTTCGCCGCTGGTAATGATCAAAGTATTGATACCCAGCCGCAGGCAGCGGCGGCTTTGTTGCTCGCCGTCGTAATGCACCGGGCTGCGCTGATAGCATTCACAGTAACCCACCTCGGCGCCGCGTTGGCGCAACGTTTCCTCCAGCACTTCCCGCCCGCCGTTGCCGCGCAGGATAAGCGCCCGCAGCCCGGCGACGTGCTGTAGCGACGCCAGGCGCAGCAAATGGTCGCTGCTTTCGCCGTCGTGGGGATAGTCCACCGGCAGGCCGGAGGCGGTGTGCAGCAGCAGTCCGCTGGTGCGGCCGACGGCATGGTATTTCAGCGTGTCCGGCCAGGAAAGGCCCAGGCGCGAGAGAAACGGACTGGCGTAATTGACCGCGTGTTTCGACACGATAAACACCAAATCCCCCGGCCTCAGCGCCGCCAGGCGCGCGGGCAGTTGCGCCAGTTCGCTTCCGGGGGCGAAATCAATCAGCGGCAGGTGCCAGGCGGACCGTCCGCGCGCGCGCAGGCGATTAACCAGTTCTTCGCCGGCGGGCGACGGGCGGGTCACCAGGATACTCATCGCGGCGAATCCTGATTTTCAGCCGCATAGACCTGCTCTAAAATCTCTTGCGCACCCTGTCTGAGCAATTCCTCCGCCAGCAGGACGCCCAAACTCTCGGCCTGGTCCAGGGGGGCGCTGTTTTCGGCGCGGATAACCCGGCTGCCGTCGGGGCTGCCCACCAGGGCGCGCAGCCAGAGCTGGTCGCCACGGATCTCGGCGTAGCTGCCGATGGGAACCTGGCAGCCGCCGTCAAGGCGGGCGTTCATGGCGCGTTCGGCGCTGACGCGCAAGGCGGTGGCCTGGTGATGCAACGGCGCCAGCAGCTCGCGGGTGCGGCTATCGTCCAGCCGGCATTCCACGCCGACCGCGCCCTGGCCGACGGCGGGCAGGCACAGCTCGGGTTCAAGCCTCGTGCGGATGCGATCGCCAAGATCCAAGCGCTTTAGCCCGGCCACCGCCAGGATCACCGCATCGTATTCGCCACGGTCCAGTTTGGCCAGGCGGGTGCCCACGTTGCCGCGCAGATCGCGGATAATCAAATCCGGCCGCCTTTCCCGCACCTGGCATTGCCGACGCAGGCTTGAGGTGCCCACCACGGCGCCCGGCGGCAGGTCGTCCAGGCTGGCGTACGCCGGGGAGACAAAGGCGTCGCGGGGGTCGTCGCGTTCGCAAATCGTCACCAGCCCCAGGCCGTCGGGGAAGGCGACCGGGACATCCTTCAGTGAGTGCACGGCGATATCGGCGCGATCCTCAATCAGGGCGCGCTCCAGCTCCTTGATAAACAGTCCCTTGCCGCCCAGTTTGGCCAGCGGCGTGTCCAGCAGGATATCGCCGCGGGTGATCAACGGCACCAGTTCAACCCGTAAAGCGGGATGGTGTACCATGAGCTGACGTTGAACATACTGTGCTTGCCATAGCGCCAGCGGGCTTTGGCGGGTGGCGATGCGTATCAGGCTATTTTGCATTCTGGGTTACCGTTTCTCACATTTCTTGATCATTCTACCATCGATAGTAAAACGCTGTAAGTTATCAGGATCCGGAGGTGGCGGCGTCGGGTGAAATGCTGATATCAGGGAATAAAAGGTCGCCGCGGGGAAAAGTGTTATAATTGAGAGGTAGCTTAACTTTCTTTACGGTCAAACAGCAAGGTGTTAAATTGATCACGTTTCCAGCAATTACCGGCCGCTAAATTTCCAAAACTAGACCCGGCCGGGTATGGAAACAGGCTCTTAGGCACCGGGATAACCAGGCGAGACGTCTTGTACTTCTATATCGAGACATTGAAACAGAGACTGGACGCGATCAACCAACTACGGGTGGATCGGGCTTTGGCGGCCATGGGGCCGGCCTTTCAGCAAGTCTACAGTCTGCTGCCAACCTTATTACATTATCATCATCCAATGCTTCCGGGTTACCTAGAAGGTAACGTTCCGTGCGGCGTTTGCTTCTACACGTCCGATGAAAACCAAACCGCCTGGATAGCCGATATCGAGCGCCAGTCGGCGCAGCCGATGGTGACCCCCGCCAGCGGCGAACGGCCGATCACCGGGGTTTATTCCATGGGCAGCACGTCGTCCATCGGTCAGAACGCCAATTCCGACCTGGATATCTGGGTATGCCACCAGTCGTGGCTTGATAACGAAGAACGTTCCCAGCTGCAGCGTAAATGCGCCCTGCTGGAAAAATGGGCGGGCACCAAGGGCGTGGACGTCAATTTTTTCCTGATCGATGAAAACCGCTTCCGCCATAACGAAAGCGGTAGCCTGGGCGATGAGGACTGCGGCTCGACCCAGCATATCCTGCTCTTGGATGAATTCTATCGCACCGCGGTGCGCATGGCCGGCAAACGCATTTTGTGGAATATGGTGCCGGGCGATGAAGAAGAACACTATGACGATTACGTCATGTCGCTTTACGCCCGCGGCGCGCTGACCCCCAATGAATGGCTGGATCTGGGCGGGCTTGGCACGCTGTCCGCCGAAGAGTATTTCGGCGCCAGCCTGTGGCAACTGTATAAAAGCATCGACTCGCCGTATAAAGCGGTGCTCAAGACCCTGCTGCTGGAAGCCTACTCCTGGGAATATCCCCATACCCAGCTGTTGGCCATGACCATCAAGCAGCATTTGCACGACGGCGAGATCGTTTCCTACGGCCTCGACCCCTATTGCATGATGCTGGAACGCGTTACCCACTACCTGACGCAGATTAACGACACCACGCGGTTGGATCTGGTCCGGCGCTGTTTCTACCTGAAGGTCTGCGAAAAATTATCGCTGACCCCCGAAAGCGTCGTCTGGCGCCGCGAGATCCTCAGCCAGCAGGTCAAGGAATGGGGTTGGGACGAAGCGCGGCTGAGTATGCTCGACGATCGCGCCAACTGGAAAATCGGCCAGGTGCGCGAAGCGCATAACGAATTGCTCGACGCCATGATGCAAAGCTACCGTAACCTGATCCGCTTTGCGCGCCGCAACAACCTGAGCGTCAGCGCCAGCCCGCAGGATATCGGCGTGCTGACCCGCAAACTTTACGCGGCGTTTGAAGCATTGCCGGGCAAGGTCACGCTGATTAACCCGCAGATCTCACCCGATCTCTCCGAACCGAATCTCACCTTTATTCATGTGCCGCAGGGGCGGGCCAACCGGGCCGGCTGGTATCTTTACAACCAGTCGCCGGCGATGGAATCCATTATCAGCCACCAGCCGCTGGAATATAACCGCTATCTGAACAAGCTGGTGGCCTGGGCCTGGTTTAACGGCCTGCTGACCGAAAAAACCCAGTTGCACATCAAGGGCAGCGATTTATGCGATCTGCCCCGGCTGCAGGAACTGGTGGCGGATGTGTCGCGCAATTTCCCGCTGCGGGTGCCCGCGCCGACGCCCAAGGCGCTCTACAGCCCTTGTGAAATCCGCCATCTGGCGATCATTGTCAACCTGGAACACGATCCGACCGCCGTGTTCCGCAACCAGGTGGTGCATTTTGATTTCCGCAAGCTGGACGTGTTCAGCTTCGGCCAGCAGCAGGAGTGCCTGGTGGGCAGCATCGACCTGCTGTACCGCAACTCCTGGAATGAAGTGCGCACCCTGCATTTCAGCGGCGAGCAGGCGGTACTGGAAGCGCTGAAAACCATCCTCGGTAAAATGCACCAGGACGCCGCGCCGCCCGATACGGTGGAAGTCTTCTGCTACAGCCAGCATCTGCGGGGGCTTATCCGTACCCGGGTGCAGCAGCTGGTGGCGGATTGCATCGAACTGCGTCTTTCCAGCACCCGCCAGGATCCGGCGCGTTTCAAAGCGGTGCGGGTGGCCGGCCAGACCTGGGGACTGTTTTTTGAACGCCTGAGCGTTTCGGTGCAAAAGCTGGAAAACGCCATTGAGTTTTATGGCGCCATTTCCAACAATAAGCTGCACGGCCTGTCGATCCAGATGGAAACGGAAAAAATACATTTACCGCCGGTGGTGGACGGCTTTGCCAGCGAAGGCATAATCCAGTTCTTTTTTGAAGACAGCGCCGACGACCAGGGCTTTAATATTTATATCCTGGACGAGACCAACCGGGTCGAGGCCTATCACCATTGCGAAGGCAGCAAGGAAGAACTGGTGCGCGATGTGAGCCGTTTTTATTCGTCGTCCCACGACCGTTTTACCTATGGCTCGAGCTTTATCAACTTCAACCTGCCGCAGTTCTACCAGATTGTGCAGCTGGACGGCCGTATCCAGGTGGTGCCGTTTCGCAGCAGCGTTCTGTCCCATTTATGCGCGCCATCCTATGAGCATGACGCGTCGTCGCAGCAGCAGCAGGCCCGGTTAAACTAGCCGCGGCGTCAGAGAATCGCCGGCCCCCTCCCGCGGCGCCCCGCGGCGGCGGCAATCGATTCCTATTGCTTTTCAGCATCTAGCTGCGATGATAGTTAGCCTGAAAGCATGAATAACAGGTAGCTAATCGCATGAAAAACCCTTTACGCCTTATGGCCCTGGCGTTTTTAGTTCTGGGATTGAACGGATGCGGGCTGAAAGGTCCGCTGTATTACCCGCCGTCCGATAAGGCCGCCGCCAAGCCCAAGCCCGCCAGGACGGCGACGCAAACCCCGGCGCAAACCGCGAACCCCGGCGGCGCGACGACCTCGTCCGCCGCGGCGCAACCGTAACCGCGATTCAGTCGCATCGGCCTTAGAGACGCGCTATGCTGCGCGTAGGGTTACTCAGCGGAGTGAATTATGCAGTTTTCCAAAATGCACGGTCTGGGAAACGACTTTATGGTCGTGGATGCCGTGACGCAAAACGTCTACTTTTCGCCGGAGCTGATCCGTCGCCTGGCGGACCGGCATTACGGCGTCGGGTTCGACCAATTGCTGGTAGTGGAGCCGCCCTACGACCCGGAACTGGATTTTCATTACCGTATATTCAACGCCGACGGCGGTGAAGTGGCGCAATGCGGCAACGGCGCGCGGTGTTTTGCCCGTTTCGTGCGGATGAAAAGTTTAACCAATAAACGTGAAATACATGTCAGCACCCAAACCGGCCGCATGATATTAACCATTACCGACGACGAGATGGTAAGGGTCAATATGGGTGAACCTGATTTTGACCCGCAGACCGTGCCTTTTCGCGCCACCAGGGCGGAGAAGACCTATATCATGCGGGTGGCGGAGCAAACCGTGCTGTTCGGCGTGGTGTCCATGGGCAATCCCCACTGCGTGATTACGGTCGATGATATCGACACCGCGCCGGTGGCGACGCTTGGACCGCTGCTTGAAAACCATGAGCGTTTCCCCGAACGGGCCAATATCGGCTTTATGCAGGTGATTGACCCGCAGCATATCCGCCTGCGGGTCTTCGAGCGCGGCGCCGGGGAAACCCGGGCCTGCGGCAGCGGCGCCTGCGCGGCTGTGGCTGTCGGCATTCAGCAGGCGTTGCTGGCCGAGCGCGTCAGCGTCGATCTGCCGGGCGGTACGTTGGACATCAGCTGGAAAGGGCCGGGCAATCCGCTGTATATGACCGGGCCGGCAACCCACATCTACGACGGATTTATACATCTATGAAGCAACTCGGGGAACAACTGGACCAGGCGGCGCGGCTGGACGACGGTACGGTGGCGCAATTCCTGCTGGATAACCCGGATTTTTTTATCCGCAACGCCTGCCAGGTCGAACAGATGCGCGTGCCCCATGTCAACCGGGGCAGCGTTTCCCTGTTGGAGTGGCAACTGGCCCGCCAGCGTAATCATATTCGCCTGCTGGAGGAAGAGATTACCCTGTTGATGGAGCAGGCGGGCGCCAACGAACGGCTGTTCAATCGCCTGCTGTATCTCCAGTCCGATCTGGCGGCCGCCGACAGCCTGCTGGATATGCTTAACCGCCTGCAGCACTGGGCGCGCGGCCTGGGCTTGTCCGGGGCGCATGTCAGGCTGTTCACCGATAAATGGTATATCGGCGCGCCGTCGGATTTCACCCACCTGGGTATTTCCCGCACCGCGTTTGAACCCCTGCGCATCCAGCGGCTGGGGCAGGGCAACCATTACCTGGGGAGCCTGAACGGCCCCGAACTGCTGCAACTGCTGCCGCAGGCCAGACAGGTGGGTTCGGTGGCTATTTCCCTGATGGGGGAAAACGGCGATCTGGGCGTGTTGACCTTTACCAGCCGCGACAACCAGCATTACCAGCCCGGCATGGGCACGGTGCTGTTGCAACAGCTCGCCATCCTGCTGCCCGGCCTGCTGGCGCGCTGGGTCGGACGTTCATGATCACCCCGGTCTCGCCGCTGCGCCCGGAGGTGGATGCGTTTTTGCGTTACCTGCGGGTGGAACGGCAGCTCAGTCCGCTGACCCAATCCAGTTATGATCACCAGTTAACCGCCCTGATGGCGATAGCCGACGAGTTAGGCCTGGCCGACTGGCGGGCGCTTGAGGTAAGCCATGTCCGCGCGATGACCACCCGCAGCAAACGTCGGGGACTGCAGGCCGCCAGCCTGGCGCTGCGGCTGTCGGCGCTGCGCAGCTTCCTCGACTGGCTGGTCGGTCGCGGCGAGCTGAAAGCCAATCCGGCCAAAGGCGTCCCGGCGCCGCGCGGCGGCCGTCATCTGCCGAAAAACATGGACGTGGACGAGGTAAGCCGCCTGCTGGACATCAATACCGACGATCCGCTGGCGGTGCGGGATCGCGCCATGCTGGAACTGATGTATGGCGACGGCCTGCGTTTGGCCGAACTGGTCAACCTGGACCTTGGCCATATCGATCTGGCCGCCGGTGAAGTCCGGGTGGTGGGCAAGGGCAATAAAGAACGCCAGCTGCCCCTGGGAAAGGCCGCAATCACCTGGCTGGAACACTGGCTGGCGCGGCGCCCCCTGTTCACCCCCGAGGATAATGCGGTTTTCGTCGCCAGGACCGGTAAGCGCATTTCCATGCGCAACGTGCAAAAGCGCTTTGCCGAATGGGGCGTCAAGCAGGGGCTGGAGAGCCATGTCCATCCGCATAAGCTGCGCCATTCGTTTGCCACCCATATGCTGGAATCAAGCGGCAACCTGCGCGCGGTACAGGAACTGCTCGGCCATGCCAATTTGTCCACCACCCAGATTTACACCCATCTGGATTTCCAGCACCTGGCGTTGGTTTACGATGCGGCGCATCCACGAGCCAAACGAGGTAAAAGCTGATGCATTTTTATCGCCCCCTGGGTGAGATCCGCGCAATCACCTTCGATTTAGACGACACCCTATATGATAACCGCCCGGTTATCGCCCGTACCGAGCGCGAGTCGACGCTTTTCCTGCAACGGTATCATCCGGCGCTGAAAAACCTCGACACCGACCATTTCCAGCGCATACGGGCCGAGCTGCGCCAGCGCGAACCGGATATTTACCATGACGTCAGCCAATGGCGCTGGCGCGCGGTCGAGCTGACCCTGCGCGACCGGGGGCTGGACGCGGGCGCGGCCCGGGCCGGCGCGGACGCTTTTATGGAAAGCTTTGCCCGCTGGCGCAGCGATATCGACGTGCCCGACGCCACCCACCGCACCTTAAGCGCCTTGGCCGAACGCTGGCCGCTGGTGGCCATTACCAATGGCAACGCGTCCCCCGCAGCCTGCGGCCTAGGCGGTTATTTTAAATTTGTGCTGCGCGCCGGACCCGACGGACGCGCCAAACCCTTCCGGGATATGTATCATGTCGCGGCGCAAAAGCTGGCGGTACCGCCGCACAGCATCCTGCATGTCGGCGATGATTTAACCGCCGATATCACCGGCGCCGTTTGTTCGGGCCTGCAGGCGTGCTGGGTGAACGACCGCGGCGGCGATTTTTTCCAGGCGCCGGATGCCCGTTTGTTGCCGCATATTGAAATTTCGCAGTTGGCTTCCCTGACAGCCTTGTTATAATCCTCAATATGTCTGTATAAATAACCAGTATACTAACGCCGGATAAAAGGGCCATCTATGGACGTTTCCGATCTGCTCAACAGCCTGAACGACAAACAGCGCGAAGCCGTAGCGGCGCCGCGCGGCAACCTGCTGGTTCTTGCGGGCGCGGGCAGCGGCAAAACGCGCGTCCTGGTGCACCGCATCGCCTGGCTGCTGTCGGTGGAGAACTGCTCGCCTTACTCTATCCTGTCGGTGACCTTTACCAACAAGGCGGCGGCGGAAATGCGCCATCGCATCGAACATCTGATCGGCACCGCCCAGGGCGGCATGTGGATCGGCACCTTCCACGGCCTGGCGCACCGCCTGCTGCGCGCCCATCACATGGATGCCAACCTGCCGCAGGATTTCCAGATTCTCGACAGCGAAGACCAGCTGCGGCTGCTCAAACGTATTATCCGCGCGCTCAATATCGACGAGAAACAGTGGCCGCCGCGCCAGGCCATGTGGTATATCGGCGGCAAAAAAGACGAAGGCCTGCGCCCCCAGCATGTGGAAAGCTACGGAAACCCCGTGGAGGCCACCTGGCTGCGCATCTACCAGGCTTACCAGGAAGCCTGCGATCGCGCGGGGCTGGTGGACTTCGCCGAACTCCTGCTGCGCGCCCACGAGCTGTGGCTGAACAAACCCCATATTCTCAGGCATTACCGCGAACGTTTCACCAATATCCTGGTGGACGAATTCCAGGATACCAACCGCATCCAGTATGCCTGGATCAGGATGCTGGCCGGCGACAGCGGCAACGTCATGATTGTCGGCGACGACGATCAGTCGATTTACGGCTGGCGCGGCGCGCAGGTGGAGAACATCCAGCGTTTCCTGGATGATTTCCCCGGCGCCCATACCGTGCGCCTGGAGCAGAACTACCGCTCCACCAGCAATATCCTCAAGGCGGCCAATGCCCTGATCGCCCATAACGGCGGACGGCTGGGTAAAAATCTCTGGACCGAGGACGCCGAGGGCGAGCCGATTTCGGTCTACTGCGCGTTTAACGAGCTGGACGAGGCCCGGTTTGTGGTTAACCGCATCCGCACCTGGCAGGAAACGGGAAATGCGCTTAGCGACAGCGCCATCCTGTATCGCAGCAACGCCCAGTCCCGCGTGCTGGAAGAGGCGCTGCTGCAAAGCGCCATGCCTTATCGTATTTACGGCGGCCAGCGCTTTTTTGAACGCCAGGAAATCAAGGACGCGCTGGCGTACCTGCGTCTGGTGGCCAATCGCAATGACGACGCGGCCTTCGAGCGCGTGGTCAATACCCCGACGCGGGGCATCGGCGACCGCACGCTGGACGTGGTGCGCCAGGCGGCCCGCGATCGGCAGTTGACCTTATGGCAGGCGACCCGCGAGCTATTGCGCGAACGGGTGCTGGCCGGGCGCGCCGCGTCGGCGATGCAACGCTTTATCGAACTGGTGGACGCCCTGGCGCAGGAAACCGTCGACCTGCCGCTGCACGTGCAAACCGACCGGGTCATCAGGAACTCGGGACTGTGGATCATGTATGAGCAGGAGAAGGGCGAGAAGGGGCAGGCGCGCATCGAAAACCTGGAGGAACTGGTCACCGCCACGCGGCAATACAGCTACCAGGATGAAGACCAGGATATGATGCCGCTGCAGGCGTTTTTATCCCACGCCGCCCTGGAGGCGGGGGAAGGGCAGGCCAATGCCAACCAGGACGCGGTGCAGCTGATGACCCTGCATTCCGCCAAGGGTCTGGAGTTCCGCCAGGTGTTTATCGTCGGCATGGAGGAGGGCATGTTTCCCAGCCAGATGTCCCTGGACGAGGGCGGCCGGCTGGAGGAAGAACGCCGCCTGGCCTACGTGGGCGTCACCCGCGCCATGGAAAAACTGACCATCACCTACGCGGAAACCCGCCGGCTGTATGGCAAAGAGGCGTTTCACCGGCCGTCGCGGTTTGTCGGCGAACTGCCCGAGGAGTGCATAGAAGAGGTGCGGCTGCGCGCCAGCGTCACCCGGCCGGCCAGCCACCAGCGCATGGGTACACCCCTGAGCGAAAACGACAGCGGATTCGCGCTGGGGCAGCGGGTTCGCCATCACAAGTTCGGCGAAGGCACGGTCATCAACCTCGAGGGCAGCGGCGAGCACAGCCGGCTGCAGATTGCCTTCCAGGGCCAGGGCATCAAGTGGCTGGTGGCGGCTTACGCCCGCCTTGAGACGGTATGATCCGCCCGGTTTCGGCCAACCGGGCCGTTCACGGGCGGTTAGCGATTAAATAAAGCGATCGTACGCGAAATATACAGTTTTGCGCCGCTTGTGTATTGACAGTCTTTTTCATCTCGGCGTAACATGCGCGCACTATTATGATTAGAGGATTACGCCTTGGACGCCCCCAGTAGATACTGGCTCGATAATCTGTTTATCAGGTACCCCCACTAAGGCTATCCCTATTGCTGATGGCCTCAGTGGTTGTCAGCGACTCGCGTTTATGTGTCGCTCTGAGTCAGATCTGTGATGGTCTGAAACTTGCCGGTGACATTCTCACCCCCGGTTTCTGCTTTCTAGTGCGTTTCCCGATTGTCACCGCTAAGGAAGCTATGGCGTATGCTTAACGCGTTCAAATTAGACCACAACCGCTTATCCCGCCTTGAGCTGGATGATGCCGACAGGTTAGCTGATTCCGTCTGGGTGGATTTGATTGAGCCCGGCAACGATGAACGGGACCGGGTGCAGGACGAACTGGGCCAAAGCCTGGCCACCCGGCTGGATTTGGAAGATATCGAAGCGTCGGCGCGTTTTTTCGAAGACGAAGACGGCTTGCATATCCACTCCTTCTTTTTTTACGAGGACGCGGAAGATCACGCCGGCAACGCCACGGTGGCGTTCACCATCCGCGACGGGCGCCTCTATACCCTGCGCGAGCGTGAACTGCCGGCGTTTCGCCTCTATCGCATGCGCGCCCGCAGCCAGACGTTGACCGACGGCAACGCCTACGAGCTGCTGCTGGATCTGTTTGAAACCAAAATCGAGCAGTTGGCCGATGAAATAGAAAATATCTACAGCGACCTGGAAGCCTTGAGCCTGGTGATTATGGAAGGGCACCAGGGCGACGAGTACGACGAAGCGCTTTCCACCCTGGCGGAGCTGGAGGACGTCGGCTGGAAGGTCCGCCTGTGCCTGATGGATACCCAGCGCGCCCTTAACTTCCTGGTGCGCAAGGCGCGGCTGCCGTCAGGCCAGCTGGAGCAGGCGCGTGAAATCCTGCGCGATATCGAGTCCCTGCTGCCCCATAATGAATCGCTGTTCCAGAAGGTGAACTTTCTCATGCAGGCGGCGATGGGGTTTATCAATATCGAGCAAAACCGCATCATCAAAATCTTCTCGGTGGTCTCGGTGGTCTTTCTGCCCCCCACGCTTGTGGCCTCCAGCTACGGCATGAATTTTACCTTTATGCCCGAGCTGAAATGGTCGTTTGGCTATCCCGGCGCCATCGGGCTGATGATCCTGGCGGGATTGGCGCCTTATCTGTATTTTAAGCGCAAAAACTGGCTTTAGCGGCCGCGATTAACCGGATACTATTGTACGATAAATGATTGCCCCAGCGGGCGAATATGATAAAACAGGATGGCCTGGCTAAAACATCCTGCTTTAGCGTACCTGAAAAAGGTTGCCAACGAACGTTGCCGATGAAACATTTGCCGCTTGCCGCCCAATGGACAGTGTTACTGGTTTGCTCGCTGTTACTGGGGTTTATCCTGCAATATTTCCATTTCCCGGCCGCCCTGCTGATGGGGCCGATGCTGGTTGGGGTGGTCATGGCGCTGAGCGGCGCCGCCATTGATATCTCCCCGCGTATTTTTGTCGGCTGCCAGGCTGTCCTCGGCTGCATGATAGCCTTGACCCTTTCGCCCACCATCCTGCATGTACTTATCTCCGACTGGCTGCTGGTGCTGATTGTGCTGGCGCTGACCCTGTTGGCCAGCGGCCTCTCGGGCTGGCTGCTGGTGCGGTTCAGCAGCCTGCCGGGGCCTACCGGGGCCTGGGGCGCGTCTCCGGGCGGGGCGTCGGCGATGGTGGCCATGGCCGGCGAATTTGGCGCCGATGTCCGGCTGGTGGCGTTTATGCAGTATCTGCGCGTGCTGTTTGTCGCGGCCGCCGCCGCTCTGGTGGCGCATATCAGCATGGGGGAACAGGGCGTTGCGCCGGCTGACGTGACGTGGTTTCCCGCGCTGGATTACCGGTTTGCCGCCACCCTGGGCATCGCCGTCGCCGGCGCCTGGCTGGGACGCAAACTGCATATCCCCGCCGGCGCGCTGCTGATTCCGATGGTGGCCGGCGCCGCCCTGCACATCACCGGCACCTTGACCATGCAGGTGCCGGAATGGCTGCTGGCGCTGGCCTATGCGTTCATCGGCTGGACCGTCGGGCTGCGCTTTACTCCCGCCATCGTGATGCTGGCGCTGAAAACGCTGCCGCAGATGGTGGCGTCCATTGTGGGGTTAATCCTGTTATGCGGTTTGATGGCCTGGGTGCTGACGCTGCTGCTGCCGGTGGATCTGCTGACCGCCTATCTCGCCACCAGCCCCGGCGGGCTGGATACCGTGGCGATTATCGCCGCGGGCAGCCACGCCGATATCGGTTTTGTCATGGCGATGCAAAGCCTGCGGCTGTTCTCGATTCTATTGCTCGGCCCGGCCATGGCGCGCTTTATCTCACGCCACGCGGTGCCGCGCATGCCGTGATTTTTGCTGCGCGATCGCCGCGTCAAAGATAAATACCGCCAGCGCCAGCCAGATAAACCCAAAGGCGAATAGCTTGTCCTCCGTCATCGCCTCATCATAAAACACCACCGCCAGCAGGAACATCAGGGTCGGGCCGAGATACTGGAAAAAGCCCAGCGTCGACAGGCGCAGGCTGTTGGCCGCGGCGGCAAACAGTAATAGCGGTATGGTGGTGATGATGCCCGCCGCCACCAACAGCATATTGAGCTGCCATGGATTAGCGGTTAAATGGCTGGTGGGACTGTCGGTGAAGACGAACAGATACCAGGCCCCGGCCGGCAGCAGCCAGAGCGTTTCAATCAGCATGCCGGTCTGCGGGTCGACGCCCAGTTTTTTGCGCAACAGGCCGTAAAACGCAAAGCTGAAGGCCAGGCCCAGGGCTATCCAGGGCAGCGAGCCAAACTTCCACAACTGTATCAGCACGCCGCACATCGCCAGGCCCACCGCCAGCCACTGCAGTTTACGAAAGCGCTCGCCGAGAAAGACCATGCCCAGCAAAATATTCACCAGCGGATTAATAAAATAGCCCAGGCTGGCTTCCAGCATATGGTGATGATTGACCGCCCAGATATACAGCAGCCAATTACTCCCCACCAGCAACGAGGTCACGCCGAGCAGCAGCAACGCCTTGGGGCGGCGGAACACCTCGCGCACCTGCCGCCATTTGCGGCATGCCGTCAGCAACGCCAGCATAAAAAATACCGACCAGATAATGCGGTGGGTCAGTATCTCCGTGGCGGGGACCTGTTGGATAAGCTTGAAATACGCCGGCGCCAAGCCCCAGATCAGATACGCGCCAAGCGCGCATAGCACGCCCCGGCGCGTGGATGTTTCATTCATGGGTTAACCTGGTTACGCAAAATTAGCGGGCCATTATAAGCGAAAGCTATGACTTATTCACCTGCGGATAAGCGCGCCGGCCTTGGCGGCGCCGACAGGATAAAGTGCCGGCGCAAGTGTGGCAACCCGGGCATTCTTGGTAAGCGATCGCTTAGGCATGCGTGCGAATAGTAAGTAATTTGCTAAAAGAAATAGATGATAGTGTGTAAAATGATCCGCTTGCATGCGTTCTTGGATTGCGCACTTTCGGAGAAAAATATATGCGTAAGCTGTTGGGGGCCGCGGTTCTCTTTTTAGGATCATCGACGTTCGTGTCTGCACAAGAAGCTACGGTGGTAAAAGTTCACGACGCGCCGGCCGTCAGGGGCAGTATTATCGCCAATATGCTGCAGGAGCATGATAATGCTTTCGTGCTGTATCCGTATGAAAGCAATTACGTGATGTACACCTATACCAGCGACATCAACAAGGAAGCCATCAAATCCTATGACTGGGCCGATAACGCCCGGCGTGATGAGCTGGACTTCCAGCTGAGCCTGGGCTTCCCGCTGTGGCGCGGCATCGCCGGGGATAATTCCGTATTGGGCGCGTCCTACACCCAGCATTCATTTTGGCAAATCTCCAATACCGCCGAATCGTCGCCGTTTCGTGAAACGAATTATGAGCCCCAGCTGTTTCTCGGCTGGGCAACGGATTATGATTTTGCCGGCTGGACGCTGCGCGACGTGGAAGTCGGCGTCAATCACCAGTCCAACGGCAGATCCGATCCCACCTCGCGCAGCTGGGACCGCGCCTATACCCGCCTGATGGCGCAAAACGGCAACTGGCAGGTGGAAGTGAAACCCTGGTTTACCTTCGGCAATACCAACGACAATCCGGATATCACCAAATATCTGGGGTATTATCGCCTGAAGATCGGCTACGCCTGGGGCGAAAGCGTGTTCAGCGTTGAAAGCCACTATAACTGGAACAGCGGCTACGGCAGCGGCCAACTGGGCTGGAGCTATCCCGTTTCCCGCCATGTGCGCTTCTATACGCAGGTCTTCAGCGGTTACGGCGAGTCGCTCATTGATTACGATCATCGGCAAACCCGAGTCGGGGTCGGCTTTATGCTTAACGACTTTATGTAAGCCGGCAGGTATCATTACAGGCGCCGGAATGTCCGGCGCCTGAACGTAATAAGTTGGGGAAGATGTGTCGACGGTGGCTGTAATAGATCGGGAAGCGCTGGCGGAGCAGGTACTGCATGATACCTTCGGCTACCAGCAGTTCCGCCCGGGTCAGCAAGCGCTGATTAACGCCGTGATGAACGGCAGGGATTGCCTGGCGGTCATGCCGACCGGCGGCGGTAAATCCTTGTGCTACCAGATCCCGGCGCTGGTGATGGATGGGCTGACTATCGTGGTGTCGCCCCTGATTTCGCTGATGAAGGACCAGGTGGATCAACTGCTGGCCTACGGTGTGGCCGCGGGATGCCTGAATTCAACGCAAACCCGCGAGCAGCAGCACGAGGTGATGACCGGCTGCCGCGATGGCCGCATCAAGCTGCTCTACATCGCGCCGGAACGCCTGATGATGGATAATATGCTGGAGCAACTGCTCACATGGCATCCGGCGATGATTGCGGTGGACGAGGCGCATTGCATCTCGCAGTGGGGGCATGATTTCCGCCCGGAATACCGTACCCTCGGGCAAATCAAGCGGCATTTTCCCGGCCTGCCGTTTATCGCGCTGACCGCCACGGCGGACGACACCACCCGGCTGGATATCGTGCGCCTGCTGGATCTGCGCGACCCGCTTATCCAGATCAGCAGTTTCGACCGCCCCAATATCCGCTATACCCTGGTGGAAAAATACAAACCCTTTGAGCAGCTTTGGCACTATGTGCAGGGCCAGCGCGGCAAATGCGGCATCATATACTGCGGCAGCCGTTCCAAGGTGGAAGACGTCAGCGCGCGCCTGCAAAGCCGCGGGGTCAGCGCCGACGCTTATCATGCCGGCCTGAGCAACGAGCGGCGCGGGCAGGTGCAGGAGGCGTTCCAGCGCGATGACCTGCAGGTGGTGGTGGCCACCGTCGCCTTCGGCATGGGCATCAACAAGCCCAACGTGCGTTTTGTCCTGCATTTTGATATCCCGCGCAATATCGAGTCCTATTATCAGGAAACCGGCCGCGCCGGCCGCGACGGCCTGCCCGCGGAGGCCATTTTATTTTACGATCCGGCGGATATGGCCTGGCTGCGCCGCTGTCTTGAAGAGAAGGCGCCCGGGGAGCAGCAGGATATCGAGCGCCATAAGCTTAACGCCATGGGCGCGTTCGCCGAGGCGCAAACCTGCCGCCGCCTGGTGTTGCTCAATTATTTCGGCGAAGGGCGCCAGCAGCCCTGCGGCAACTGCGATATTTGCCTTGATCCCCCCAAGCGCTACGACGGGCTGGAGGAAGCGCGCAAGGCGCTGTCCTGTATCTACCGGGTGGGCCAGCGTTTCGGCATGGGGTATATCGTCGAGGTGCTGCGCGGCGCCAATAACCAGCGCATTCGCGACTATGCCCATGATAAACTGCCGGTGTACGGTATCGGCCGCGATCGCACCAACGAGCACTGGGTCAGCGTGCTGCGCCAGCTTATCCATCTTGGGCTGGTCAGCCAGAATATTACCCAGCATTCGGCGCTGCAGCTGACCGAGTCGGCGCGCCCGGTATTGCGCGGCGAAGTGCCGCTGATGTTGGCCGAGCCGCGCCTGCCCAACCTGAAAGCCAAGCACTCCGCGCCCAAGACCTACGGCGGCAATTATGACCGCCAGCTGTTCGCCAAGCTGCGCAAGCTGCGCAAATCCCTGGCGGATGACGCCAACGTGCCGCCATACGTGGTGTTCAACGACGCGACGCTGCTGGAAATGGCCGAACAACTGCCGGTAACGCCCGGGGACCTGCTGCGGGTGAACGGCGTCGGCAATCGTAAACTGGATCGCTTTGGAATGCCGTTCCTTACCGTGATCCGCGAGCATTTGGTGGATGAAGATCCGCTGTAATCGTTATCAGGAGTGACCAACGATGTTAGTCTTGTTTGTTACCGTAGCCATGGTGCATCTGATTGCCCTGATGAGTCCGGGGCCGGATTTTTTCTTTATCTCCCAGACCGCGGCCAGCCGATCGCGCCGCGACGCCATGATGGGCGTGCTCGGGATAAGCCTTGGCGTGGCGGTATGGGCCGCCGTGGCGCTGATGGGGTTGCACCTGCTGTTGCTGAAAATGAAATGGCTGCACAGCGTTATTACGGTCGGCGGCGGACTCTACCTGTGCTGGATGGGATGGCAACTGCTGCGCGCGGCCCGGCGGCCGGCCGCCCCGCAAACGGGCGAGCATCCCGCCGCCGCGCTATCCCGTTCAGGCCGCACCTTTGTGCGCGGCCTGCTGACCAACCTGGCCAATCCCAAGGCGGTCATCTACTTCGGCAGCGTGTTCTCGCTGTTTGTCGGCGACAACGTGCCGGCCGGGGCGCGCTGGGGCTTGTTTATCCTGATTATCAGTGAAACCCTGATGTGGTTCAGCGTGGTGGCGGTGGTGTTTGCCCTGCCGGCCATGCGTCGCGGCTATCAGCGCCTGGCGCGCTGGATTGACGGCGTGGCGGGCGTATTTTTTGCCGGTTTCGGCATCAGCCTGATTATTTCGCGCTAGCCAGCAGCGCGCCGACCATGATAAACAGCGATCCGAATGCGCGGTTGAGCCGGCGCAGCTGGCGCGGACCCTTAAGCCAATGCGCCAGGCGGGTCGCCAATGTCGCGTAGCCTATCATCACGATGATATCCACCGCCAGGGTGGTGACGCCCAGCACCAGGTACTGGGAGGCCTGCGGTTGGTGCGGCAGCACGAACTGCGGGAACAGCGCCGCCAGGAAGACGATGCTTTTAGGGTTGGTCAGGTTAACAAAAACCGCCCGTTGAAATAACCGCCGCCTGGACAGCAGGGCGGCCCCCGCGACATCCAGGCTCAAGCTGCCGGCGGAACGCCATTGCTGGATGCCAAGCCAGATCAGATAAGCCACCCCCAGCCATTTGAGAATTTCAAACGCCAGCAGCGAATGGGCGAACAATGCCCCCAATCCGATGCCCACCAGCACGATATGCGTGGCCAGCCCGACCTGCAGGCCGGCGATGGACGCCACCGCCCCGCGATAACCGTGGCTGATGCCGGTGCTCATGGTGTTAATCGCCCCCGAGCCGGGCGACAGGCTTAACAGGGTGGTCGTGAGCAGATAGGTCAGCCACCAGTCCCAGGTCATTAATTGCGCTCCCTGAAATGTTGTTTTTATGTCACAATATGTTGATAGGGTAGAGTAGCCTTTTCCCCGCCAGGACGGCAATGACTTTCCAGCGCGCCGGGCAGTCGTGTCGCCCCGTGTTTTGCCAGGAGTAGCGCAGGTGGTGTCGGTACATAAAAAAAATTGGTTAAACCGCGAACAACAGTTTGCCGCCTTTTCCACCGGTCCGTTACTGGATTTCTGGCATCAACGGGAAGAGGGCGAGTTTGTCGGGGCGCAGGGCATGCCGATTCGTTTTGTCCGTCTGCGTTCGCCCCGGCACGATAAGGTCATCGTCATCAGCACCGGGCGCATTGAAAGCTACGTAAAATACCCCGAAGTGGCCTACGATCTTTTTCACTGCGGCTACGACGTGATGATTATCGATCACCGCGGCCAGGGACGTTCCGGCCGCCTGCTTGAGGATAGCCATCGCGGGCATGTGCTGCAGTTCGGCGATTACGTCAGCGATTTTTCCGAGTTTTGGCGGCGGTATGTCGCTCCGGGTCATTATAAACGCCGTTTTGCCCTGGCGCACTCCATGGGCGGGGCGATTCTGGCCCTGTTTCTGGCGGCGACGCCGGACGCCTGCGACGCCGCGGTGCTCTGCGCCCCCATGTTCGGCATCCGCCTGCCGATGCCGCATTGGCTGGCCTGGCAAATCCTGGAGTGGACCGAGCAGCGCCCGGCCATGCGCGATTATTATGCCATCGGCACCGGCCAGTGGCGGCCCCTGCCCTTTATGCTCAATATGCTGACGCATAGCGGCCAGCGCTATCGCCGCAGCTTGCGTTTTTATGCCGACGATCCCGAATTGCGGGTCGGCGGCCCAACGTACCATTGGGTCCGGGAGGGGGTGTTGGCGGGGCATGACGTGCTGGCCAAAGCCTCGGCCATCACCACGCCGGTATTGCTGCTGCAGGCCGGGGAAGACCGGATTGTCGATAACCGCAGCCACGAAATTTTTTGCCAGGCCATGGCGGCGGCGGGTCATCCGTGCGAGGACGGTAAACCCGTCAGGATCGAGGGCGCCAGGCATGAGATCCTGTTTGAAAAAGACGCACTGCGCGCCGAAGCGCTGGACAGGATTGTCAGGTTTTTTGGCCGTTATCATACCATTTCCGGCGGTGCCCTGCCGCCGATAACACCAGAGGTTTAATTAAGGCTATGTATCAAGTTGTTGCTTCCGATCTTGACGGTACCCTACTGGCTCCGGACCATACCCTCAGACCTTACACCAAGGAAACCTTGAAACTGCTGACCGCCCGGGGCATCAACTTTGTCTTCGCCACCGGCCGTCATCATATCGATGTTTCCCAGATTCGCGACGGCCTCGGCATTTCCGCTTACATGATCACCTCCAACGGCGCGCGGGTGCATAATCCCGCCGGCGAGATGATTTTTGCCCAGGACGTGGATGAGGATATCGCCGCCGATCTGTTCGGCCTGGTCCATGACGATCCGGATATCCTGACCAACGTCTATCGTCGCGATGATTGGTATATGAACCGTAACCGGCTGGACCAACAGGATTTTTTCCGCGAGTCCGAATTTAACTACCAGCTGTTCGAACCGGGCATGCTGCCCACGGACGGTATCTGCAAGGTGTATTACACCAGCGATAATCATGAGCGGCTGGTGGCGCTGGAAAATGCGCTGAACGCGCGCTGGGGCGATCGGGTCAACGTCAGCTTTTCGCTGCCGGTATGCCTGGAAGTGATGGCCGGCGGCGTCTCCAAGGGTCATGCGCTGGATCAGGTGGCGAAGACGCTGGGGTTTGATCTGGCCGACTGTATTTCATTTGGCGACGGCATGAATGACAAAGAGATGCTCGCCATGGCCGGCAAGGGCTGCATCATGAAAAATTCGCAGCAGCGCCTGAAGGATTTGCTGCCGGAGCTGGAGATTATAGGCTCGAACGCGGATGAATCGGTGCCGCGTTTTCTGCGCACCATGTATTTGTAGGAAAATTTTTACAATCAAGAATGATAATGAGCATTGTCATCCTATTTTCAGGTTACCGGCCCCGATGGTGGCGATAATCGCCAACGCACGACATGGCGTCACAAGGTTTACCGTATTTTTTAAGCCGGCCCGGCGCCGGCATTATCCCCTTCATCCCGCGGTGATATCCTACCCGCAAAACTGCTGAATCAGGCCGCCATATACATTCAATTTTTTTGAACAGAGCGATGAGTTTTTTACCCTTTTATATTCCCAGCGTAGGTCTAGACTAGAAAAAAACGTTGAGGAGACTTGAACATGATTTTCTTAAGAGCAGCCAATGACCGCGGCCACGCCAACCATGGTTGGCTTGATAGCTGGCACACATTTTCTTTTGCCGACTATTATGACGCCAAATACATGGGCTTTTCCGCGCTGCGGGTGATAAACGAAGACCGCATCGCCCAGGGCAAGGGTTTTGGAACCCATCCGCATAAGGATATGGAAATCCTGACCTATGTGCTGGACGGAACCGTTGAGCATCAGGACAGCATGGGCAATAAAGAACAAATCCATGCCGGGGAATTCCAGATCATGAGCGCCGGCACCGGGGTCCGTCATTCGGAATATAACGGTCGTGACGACAAGGCGCTGCATTTATACCAAATCTGGATTATCCCGCAGCAGACCGGCCTGGCGCCGCGTTATGAACAGCGCCGCTTTGACGCCCCGCAGGGCCGGCAACTGGTGCTGTCGCCGGATGCGCGCGACGGTTCGCTAAAGGTGTTCCAGGATATGACCCTGTCGCGCTGGGCGTTGACCGGCGGCCAGCAGGAAACGCTGGCGGTGGCGCCGGGACGGCGCGTCTGGATCCAGGTGGTGCGCGGAGAACTGGATATCAATGGCCAACAGGCCGGCGCCAGCGATGCGCTAGCCGTTTGGGACGAAGCCGCCTTGACCCTCAAGGCGGGGCGGGATAGCGAAATCCTGATTTTCGACCTGCCGCCGGTTTGATCGCGTTTAATCCACCGTAAGCGGGCTTCGGCCCGCTTTATTTTTGCCCTCGGCCGGCTACGCCTGTGGATAAACATACTCGACGCGTCATTTTTTTGCTAAACTCCGTCCATTCCAGGTAGGAGCCGTCATGTCGCCAATCAAGAAAAAAAGACCGGGACTTCAGGATGTTGCCGATAAAGTCGGCGTCACTAAAATGACGGTCAGCCGCTATCTGCGCAATCCGGCGCTGGTTTCGGAGGCATTGCAGCTCAAAATCGCCCACTCCCTTGATGAGCTGGGCTATATTCCCAACCGGGCGCCGGATATCCTTTCCAATGCTACCAGCCGGGCCATCGGCGTGTTGCTGCCTTCCCTGACCAACCAGGTATTCGCCGAAGTGCTGCGCGGCATCGAAACGGTTACCGACGCCCATGGCTACCAGACCATGCTGGCCCATTACGGCTACCAGCCCGAAACCGAAGAATTACGCCTGACCTCGCTGCTGAGCTATAACATCGACGGCCTGATTCTAGCCGAGCGCACCCATACCCCGCGTACCCTGAAGATGATTGAAGTGGCCGGCATCCCGGTGGTGGAGATTATGGACAGCGTTTCTCCCTGCCTGGATATCGCCGTAGGGTTCGACAACTTCGAGGCGGCGCGGCAAATGACCCTGCATATCATTTCGCGCGGTCATCGTCACGTGGTGTATTTCGGCGCCCGCCTGGATGAGCGTACGATTATCAAACAGCGCGGCTATGAGCAGGCCATGAAAGAACAGGGCTTGCCGACCCATAGCGTGATGATTACCGAATCGTCTTCTTATTCCACCGGCGCCGAGCTGCTGCGCCAGGCCCGGCGCGAATATCCCGCGATGGACAGTATTATCTGCACCAACGATGACCTGGCCATCGGCGCGGTGTTTGAATGCCAGCGCCAGGGGCTGCGTATCCCCGAGGATATGGCGATCGCCGGTTTCCACGGTCACGATGTCGGCCAGGCGATGCGGCCCCGGCTGGCAAGCGTACTCACCCCCCGCGAGGAAATGGGCCGCCTGAGCGCTGAAAAACTCCTGGCCCGCCTGCGTGGCGAGACGGTCGACCCGCTGAAGACCGATGTCGGTTTCACGCTTTTGCCCGGCGATAGTATTTAAACTTTCGTGTTAATCGCGTTTTTGCGCCCCGCTAATTCATCGTTGCGTCATTTTATCTCATCATAATTATGATCTACCTCCCAAAACGTTAATTTTGTCCGCCGGGTGGATTCCTTATCCCGATGTTACCCGTATCATGATACCGGTAACATTGCGATACACACTATGCTCTTACGGTTGGCCGGGGATTTCTCCGTCTTGCGCATCACTAACCCAAACGCATAACTATTCGAAGGCAGGGCATTTCATATGCTTGCCGGGAAAAAGCCATTGAGGACTTTTTATGCCGCTCTTTATCGTTGCTATCGGCGTGGCGTTGCTGCTGTTGCTGATGATTCGTTTCAAACTGAATGGTTTTATTGCTCTAATTCTGGTGGCGCTGATTGTCGGCGTGCTTGAGGGTATGCCGGTCAGCAAGGTACTGGTTTCCATCAAGAACGGGGTCGGCGGTACCTTGGGCAGCCTGGCGTTGATCATCGGTTTTGGCGCCATGCTGGGAAAACTGCTGGCGGATTGCGGCGGCGCGCAGCGTATCGCCACCACGCTGATTGATAAGTTCGGCAAACAGAATATCCAATGGGCGGTGGTGGTCACCGGTTTTACCGTGGGTTTTGCCCTGTTTTATGAAATCGGTTTTGTGCTGATGCTGCCGCTGGTTTTCAGCCTGGCGGCGACGGCGCGCATTCCGCTGCTGTATGTCGGCGTGCCGATGGCGGCCGCGTTATCGGTAACCCATGGTTTTCTGCCGCCGCATCCGGGGCCGACCGCCATCGCCACCATCTTCCATGCGGATATGGGCAAGACCCTGCTGTACGGCGCCATTCTGGCGGTGCCCACGGTGATCCTGGCCGGACCGGTATACAGCCGGTTCCTGAAAGGGATTGATAAGCCGGTGCCGGAAGGCTTGTACAATCCGAAAATCTTTACCGAAAAAGAAATGCCGAGCTTCGCGGTCAGCGTTTGGACCGCGCTGGTCCCCGTGGTGCTGATGGCGCTGCGCGCCGTGGCCGAGATGGCGTTGCCGGCCGGGCATCCCATCCTGCCTTACGCCGAATTTTTTGGCGATCCGATCATGGCAACCCTGATTTCCGTGCTTATCGCCATCTTCACCTTCGGCATCAATCGTGGCCGTAGCGTGGATCAGGTAATGGAAACCATCAGCGATTCCATCAAGATTATCGCCATGATCCTGTTGATTATCGGCGGCGGCGGCGCATTTAAGCAGGTCCTGGTGGACAGCGGCGTCGGTAATTATATTGCCTCGCTGATGGAAGGCAGCTCTGTTTCACCATTGCTGCTGGCCTGGACCATCGCCGCCGTGCTGCGTATCGCCCTCGGTTCCGCCACGGTTGCCGCCATCACCGCCGGCGGCATCGCCGCGCCGCTGATTGCCACCACCGGCGCCAGCCCGGAACTGATGGTGATTGCCGTCGGGTCGGGCAGCGTGATTTTCTCCCACGTTAACGATCCGGGCTTTTGGCTGTTCAAGGAATATTTCAACCTGACCATTCTGGAAACCATCAAATCCTGGTCGGCGCTGGAAACCATTATTTCGGTCTGCGGCCTGGCGGGTTGCCTGCTGATGAATATGGCAATTTCGTAAACTCTCTTTACCCATCCTCCCCGCGGCAAGCCTAAGCACCGGTTTGCCAGCAACCGAAGGGGCGCATCCAGCGGCCCTTTTTTTATTTCACAAAACTATCGTTTCACGCTAACCCTAACGAGCATCGCATTTCCATTTCAAACCCGACGAAGCGCGATGCAAGCCTCACGATAAAACGGTTAAACTTGACCATCGCCCTGGGCTATCGGACGTGCGCCATGATCCCTACCACCCACTATAGCGCTATATCAGCACACCGGGCAGAGTAAAAAAAAGTGGCAAATCATGCCCGTTAGGGGTACACTTCTGGAGTGAGATGACATGAGCATTCTTAAGCGCAGGGAGTTTGCGCGGTGGCAAGCTGGTGAAAAGTTACCTGATGCCGCCTTATGCAAGGCAGTTGCGGAGATGCAACGCGGTCTGATTGACGCGGACCGGGGGGGATTGCTTTTTAAGAAGCGGGTAGCGCGTCCAGGCGGCGGCAAGAGCGGTGGCTATCGCACCCTCCTTTCGGCGCGGGCCGGCAGTCGTTATATATTTCTGCATGGGTTTCCGAAAAACGATAAAGCTAACATTACTCTGGACGAAAAAAGGGCGCTGCAGTTTGCCGGCAGTGTATTTTTGGATCTCTTAGCCGAAAACGTAGTGAAAGCACTTGAATCCGGCGTGCTACAGGAGGTATTTTGCGGTGAGCAAGATAACTGAATCTTTGCGCGGCGATTTAGCCGCGCTGCATAAAGCAGGCGCCATCAGCAAGGTGACGATGCGCGAGTTCGACGCCATCTGCCCAACCGAGGTGCGGGAGTTCAGCGCTATTGATATTAAGCGCCTGCGCGACAGTCTGAATTTTAGTCAGCCGGTATTTGCACATCACCTAAATACCACGGCCTCGACCGTGCGCAAATGGGAACAGGGCGATACCCGTCCCGCCGGGCCGGCCCTCAAGCTGCTTAATGTCATCGCCGATAAGGGGCTGGAAGCCATTCTATGACACGCATCTGGCGTGGAATAAGGTGGCTGGCGCGAAAATCCCCAACACTGGACCTGGGCTGCAATCACAGCAGATAATCATCGTGGAGAGTCACGTCGCTAACTGCGCAAATAGACCCGCACGCCATCCAGGAACATTTGCGTGGACAGCATCACCAGCAGCAGACCCATCAGCCTTTCCAGCGCGTTGACGCCCTTGTCGCCCAACAAGCGGATAAACAGCGACGATTGCATCAGGATAAATACCGACATCCCCCAGGCTATCAGCAATGCCACCACCAGATGATTAATCTGGTGCGGAAATTGATGCGACAACAGCATCAGGGTGGCAAGAATCGACGGCCCGGCCACCAGCGGAATGGCCAGCGGCACCAGGAAGGGCTCTTCGCCGGCCGGCAATCCGCTGCTGTTGCCCTCCTGCGACGGAAAAATCATTTTAATGGCAATCAGGAACATAATGATGCCGCCGGAGATCGACACGGTTTCTGAACGCAGGTTAAGAAAAGAAAGGATCTTTTCCCCGGCAAACAAAAACAGCAGCATCAGCAATAAAGCGATCAGCAGCTCGCGGATCACAATCGCGCGGCGCCGTTTCGGTTCAAGGTGTTTTAATACCGACATAAAAATCGGTAAATTGCCCAGCGGATCCATAATTAAAAACAGCAACACGGTTGCCGAAATCATTTCAGTCATTATTGCCTCTTTTTTCCAGTTTTTTTTCCCCTGACGCCTCCATCCGGGATGATTATTAGCATCGCTGCTGAAAAAGTTTTCCTTATCGATTAATTTCGCTTGCAGCTATTCGACCACATTTTGTAAGGTGGTCATTGTATAGCCTGCGCGTTGATGCCGCGGCTTATGCCTGAATATCCTTTGTCACCCTCCAAGGCAGGACAGTTAACATGAAAAACGTTGGTTTTATTGGCTGGCGCGGTATGGTCGGTTCGGTGCTCATGCAACGCATGAACCAGGAACGCGATTTTGACGCCATCCGTCCGGTATTCTTCTCAACCTCCCAACATGGCCAGGCCGCGCCGGTATTCGGCGGGCAGCAGGGGACGTTGCAGGATGCCTTTGATCTGGACGCGCTCAGCGCCCTGGATATTATCGTTACCTGCCAGGGCGGCGATTATACCAACGAAATCTACCCCAAGCTCAAGGAAATCGGCTGGCAGGGATATTGGATCGACGCGGCCTCGTCGCTGCGCATGCAGGACGACGCCATCATCATCCTGGACCCGGTGAACCAGGCGGTGATCCAGCAAGGCCTGAACGACGGCGTCAAAACCTTTGTCGGCGGCAACTGCACCGTCAGCCTGATGCTGATGTCGCTGGGCGGCCTGTTCGCCCACGATCTGGTGGACTGGGTCTCCGTCGCCACCTATCAGGCCGCTTCCGGCGGCGGTGCGCGTCATATGCGCGAACTGCTGGTGCAAATGGGCCAACTGCATAATGTGGTGGCTAAAGAGTTGCAGGATCCCGCCTCGGCCATTTTGGATATTGAACGTAAAGTGACCACGCTAACCCGCAGCGGCACGCTGCCTGTCGATAACTTCGGCGTGCCGCTGGCCGGCAGCCTGATCCCGTGGATAGACAAGCAGCTCGACAACGGCCAAAGCCGTGAAGAGTGGAAGGGCCAGGCCGAAACCAATAAAATCCTGAACACCAGCCGGGTGATTCCGGTGGACGGCCTGTGCGTGCGCGTCGGCGCGCTGCGTTGCCATAGCCAGGCGTTTACCCTCAAATTGAAACGCAACGTCGGGCTGCCTGAAATCGAGCAAATGCTGGCCACCCACAACGACTGGGTCAAGGTGGTGCCCAACGATCGTGAGCTATCGATGCGGGAATTAACGCCTGCCGCCGTCACCGGGACCTTAAACACGCCGGTCGGACGGCTGCGTAAACTTAACATGGGGCCGGAATACCTTTCCGCGTTTACCGTGGGCGATCAATTGTTGTGGGGTGCGGCGGAACCATTGCGGCGCATGCTGCGCTTTTTGGCCTGATAAGACACTTGCGACAAAAATGCCTGTCCGTTCACGGACGGATGGGCGTCGACCACTACCGCTATTTCCCCGCGTTAACATAAAACAAAATTATTAAGTTTAAAAATTTCACTTTTTTAACTTTTTCGCAATGCCTTATTTTCATATTACCATGATTAATATGAGAATCTTTTTTTCTAACTCAAAGTTTTTCAATAGCTTATTGAATAATTAAATTTTTCATCATTTGGGTTATTCTTTCTTTTAAACCTTTGTCTATGCTTATTATTGTGAGATCTATGATTACGCACAAGATCTAATCAATGCTTCCTGGGATCTCTGCACCGTTTCCATGCCCCCGCGCCGGCTCTGCCGTCGTGGGGGCCGTGCCTTAACGAAACCATGGGGTGGTTTAAACATTTG
The DNA here is from genome assembly GCF_036398755.1 of Acerihabitans sp. Classification (NCBI taxonomy): domain Bacteria; kingdom Pseudomonadati; phylum Pseudomonadota; class Gammaproteobacteria; order Enterobacterales; family Pectobacteriaceae; genus Acerihabitans; species Acerihabitans sp. Next base: position 64,007 of record NZ_DASWOM010000087.1, read on the forward strand.
GTAATTTTTTTTGGAAATATTCATTTATTTCATGGAGTAATCAAAGGAATAACGCCATGTCAGGATTTCCCGACCATGAGGTCATTACAGCATTGGTTTCCGGCCGTTATGCCGATCCATTTTCATTATTAGGCATGCATCAGACCAGCGAAGGGCTGGTGGTGCGCGCGTTATTACCGGACGCCAGCGCGGTAACGCTTATTGATAAAAAAAATGGGCGCAAGGTCACAGAATTAACCTGCGAAGACGCCCGTGGTCTGTTTATGGCGCAATTAGGCCGGCGTAAAAAACCCTTTACCTATCAATTAGCCGTCACCTGGCATGAACATACCTACATTATCGAAGACCCGTATCGTTTCGGGCCGCTATTACAGGATATCGACAGCTGGCTGCTGGCGGAAGGCACGCATCTTCGCCCTTATGAACGTCTCGGCGCGCATCCCGACGAGCTTGATGGCGTGGCGGGGATCCGTTTTGCCGTGTGGGCGCCCAATGCCCAGCGCGTATCGGTGGTGGGCGAGTTTAATTATTGGGACGGCCGCCGGCATCCCATGCGCCAGCGGCGCGAAAACGGCATTTGGGAACTCTTTCTGCCGTCCGTGACCATTGGGCAACTGTATAAATATGAAATTATCGATTGCAACGGAGAAACGCGCCTAAAAGCCGACCCCTATGCGTTCGAGGCGCAAATGCGCCCGGAAACCGCCTCCCTGACCCGTGGTTTGCCGCCGGTGGTGGCGACGGATGAGGCCAGGAACGCGGCCAATACCTTTAACCAGCCGATTTCCATCTATGAAGTGCATCTGGGATCCTGGCGGCGCCATGCCGACGATAATTTCTGGCTGAGTTACCTGGAGCTGGCGGAGCAACTGGTCGGTTATGTCAAATATATGGGTTTTACCCATATTGAACTACTGCCGATCAACGAGCATCCCTTTGACGGCAGTTGGGGCTACCAGCCGCTCGGCATCTACGCGCCCACCCGCCGGTTCGGCACGCCGGAGGATTTCCGGGTATTGATTGACGCCGCCCACCGGGCGGGCATTAACGTACTGCTCGACTGGGTGCCCGGTCATTTTCCCGGCGACGAATTCGGCCTGGCGAAATTTGACGGTACCTCTTTATATGAATACGCCGACCCGCGCGAAGGCCTGCACCAGGATTGGAACACGCTAATCTATAACTACGGCCGCAACGAGGTGCGCAACTTCCTGGCGGGCAACGCCCTGTTCTGGCTGGAAAGGTACGGCATCGACGGTTTGCGCGTCGACGCGGTGGCCTCGATGATCTACCGGGACTACAGCCGTCCGGCGGGTCAGTGGGTGCCTAACCATTATGGCGGCAACGAAAACCTCGAGGCGATAGCCTTCCTGCGCTATACCAACCATACCGTCGGCACCCAGCGCGATGGCGCCATCACCGTGGCCGAGGAATCCACGTCGTTTTCCGGCGTCACCGCGCCGCCGGAAAACGGCGGCCTGGGGTTCCATTACAAATGGAATATGGGCTGGATGAACGACACGCTGGACTATATGCAGCTCGATCCGGTGCACCGCAAATACCATCACCACCAGATGACGTTCAGCATGGTATACGCCTACAGCGAGAACTTCGTGCTGCCGCTGTCCCATGATGAAGTGGTGCACGGCAAACATTCCATACTTAATCGCATGCCCGGCGATATGTGGCAGAAATTCGCCAATGTGCGCGCTTATTACGGCTTTATGTGGGGACATCCCGGCAAAAAGCTGCTGTTTATGGGCAATGAGTTCGCCCAGCTGCGCGAGTGGAACCATGACATGAGTCTCGACTGGCATCTGCTGGACGACCCGGACGGTATGCACAGCGGCGTGCAGCGGCTGGTGCGCGATTTAAACCATTGCTACCGCAGCCACGCGCCGCTCTATGAAGTGGATTATCGCTATAACGGATTTGAATGGCTGGTGGCGGACGACAGCGAAAACTCGGTGTTCGCTTTCCTGCGCCGCGACGCCAGCGGCGGCGAAATGATCGTGGTCAGCAACTTTACCCCGGTGCCGCGGCCGGGCTATCGCATCGGCATCCCGTCTCCCGGGCGCTGGCGCGAGGTGCTTAATACCGATTCCCATTACTACAACGGCAGCAACATGGGCAACAGCGGCGAGCTGCACAGCGAAAATATTCCCTGCCATCATCGGGAACACTCGCTATTGCTGACCGTGCCGCCTCTGGCGACGATCTTCCTGGTACGGGAGAGTTAATGGAGACACTGCCCGCAGGTTCCGCCGACCCGATGGGGGCCAGTTTTGACGGCAATGGCGTTAACTTCAGCCTGTATTCAGCCCATGCCGAACGCGTGGTGTTATGCCTGTTTGACGCGAATGGCAATGAAAGGCAGGTCGAGCTGACGGGGCGTAGCGGTAATCGTTGGCATGGCTACCTGGCGGGCGCCAAACCCGGCCAGCGCTATGGCTATCGGGTATACGGCGCGTTTGAGCCGGAAAAAGGCCTGCGCTTTAATCCCGCCAAACTGCTGATCGATCCCTGCGCCCGCGCTCTGGACGGCGCGGTAGGCGACCATCCGTCGTTGTATGACCCCGGCGCCACGCTTAACGGGGCCGACAGCGCCGGGGCGGCGCCGAAAAGCCTGGTGGTGGATGAGCGCTATGACTGGGGGGACGATAAGCCGCCGGCGACGCCCTGGGGCAAGACGGTGATTTACGAAGCCCATGTGCGCGGCCTGACCCGGCTGCATCCCGGTATTCCCGAGGGACTGCGCGGCACCTACGCCGGCTTGGCCCATCCGGTGATGATCGCCTATTTGCGTGAGCTGGGCATTACCGCCATTGAACTGCTGCCGGTGCAGCAGCACGCGGATGAACCGCGTTTGCAACGCCTGGGGCTGCGCAATTACTGGGGCTACAACGTACTGGCGCCCTTTGCGGTGGAACCGGATTACGCCAGCGGCCGCCAGGGCCTGTCGGCGCTGGATGAATTCCGCGCCATGGTCGCGGCCCTGCACCAGGCGGGCATTGAAGTCATCCTGGACATGGTGTTCAACCACAGCGCCGAGCTGGACCTGAGCGGCCCGGTGTTATCGATGCGTGGCATTGACAACCCCGGCTGGTATTGGCTCGACGAGGGCGGGGATTATCAAAACTGGACCGGTTGCGGCAATACGCTGCGCCTCGATAACCCCGATGTCACCGCCTGGGTGCTGGACTGCCTGCGCTTTTGGCGGCAGGCGTGCCACGTCGACGGCTTTCGTTTTGATTTAGGCACGGTGCTGGGGCGCACGCCTGAATTCAGCGCCGCAGCGCGCTTATTCGCGGCGTTGCGCGAACATCCGGCGCTGAACGGCTGCAAACTTATCGCCGAACCCTGGGATATCGGCCCCGGCGGCTATCAGGTCGGCGCTTTCCCGCCGCCGTTCGCCGAATGGAACGACCGTTTTCGCGACGAGACGCGCCGTTTCTGGCTGCGCGGCGACCTGGCGCCCGGGGCGTTCGCCCGCCGCTTCGCCGCCTCCAGCGACCTGTTTGACCGCGCGGGGCGCTTACCCTGCGCCACGGTCAATATGCTGACCGCCCATGATGGTTTTACCTTGCGCGACCTGGTCAGCTTTGGCGAAAAACATAACCAGGCCAATGGCGAGGACAATCGCGACGGCGCCTGGGATAACCATAGCGATAACCACGGTTTTGAAGGACTGGACGCCGGGCTGGACATCCGGGAACGACGCAACGCCAGCCAGCGCGCGCTGCTGGCGACGCTGTTGCTGTCGCAAGGTACGCCGATGCTGCTGGCCGGGGACGAATTCGGCCATAGTCAGCAGGGCAATAATAATGCCTATTGCCAGGACAATGCGCTGACCTGGCTGGACTGGCAACGCGCGGATAGCGGATTGATAGGGTATACCGCCGGACTTATCCGCCTGCGCCAAGCTATTCCCGCCCTCACGGAAAACCGCTGGTGGCGGGAAAACGACCCGCAAACGGTCGAATGGCTGAACGAGCACGGCAAGGCGCTGGACCCGCAGGAGTGGGAGCGGGGCGAGCATCGATTGCAAATACGTCTGTCACAAGATTACCTGTTTGTGATCAACGCCACTACAAAAGCCTGTGAAATGACCTTACCTGAAGGGAGTTGGGCGCTGACGGCACCGTTTCAACGCCCATGGCAACCGGGACCGGAGCGCCGCTTACCGGTGGCGCCCCGTACGGTTAATGTGCTGGTAAAACAATAATAAGGAGTCGGCGATGGTTAGGTATGAAGGTAGTGACCCGGTGATGCTGGCCAGACAATTGCCGATCCAGTCCGTTGCGCTAATCCTGGCGGGCGGGCGCGGTTCGCGGTTAAAAGATCTGACGGCCAAGCGAGCCAAGCCCGCGGTCCATTTTGGCGGTAAATTCCGTATCATTGATTTCGCGCTCTCCAACTGCCTGAATTCGGGTATCCGCCGGATAGGCGTCATCACCCAATACCAGTCCCATACCCTGGTGCAGCATATCCAGCGCGGCTGGTCTTTCCTCAACGAGGAGATGAACGAATTTGTCGATCTGCTGCCGGCGCAGCAGCGTTTTGCCACCGAGCACTGGTATCGCGGCACGGCGGACGCCGTATCGCAAAACCTGGATATCATCCGGCGCTATCGCGCCAAATACATCGTGATCCTGGCCGGCGATCATATTTATAAAATGGATTACTCCCGCCTGCTTATCGATCATGTGGAAAAGGGCGCCAAATGCACCGTGGCCTGCCTGCCGGTGCCGCGCCTGGAGGGCAGGGACTTTGGCGTGATGGCGGTCGATGATGAATACCGGGTGCTGGACTTTGTCGAAAAACCGCCTGAACCGCCGGCCATGCCCGGCTTCCCGGATTTGGCGCTGGCCAGCATGGGCATCTACGTGTTTGATGCCGACTACCTGTTTGCCCTGCTGGAAGAGGACATGCGCACCGAAGGATCCAATCACGACTTCGGCAAGGATATCATTCCGAAGATTACCGCCCTGGGCGAAGCCTGGGCGCATCCCTTTACCCTTTCCTGCGTCTCTTCCGCGGAAGATGACGAGACCCCGCCCTATTGGCGCGACGTCGGCACGCTGGACGCGTACTGGCGCGCGAACCTGGACCTGGCTTCGGTAACCCCGGAACTGGATATGTACGATCAAAACTGGCCGATACGCACGCATATGGAACCGTTGCCGCCGGCCAAATTTGTCCAGGACCGCGCCGGTAATCACGGCGTCACCCTGAACTCACTGGTCTCCGGCGGTTGCATCCTGTCCGGCGCGCATGTCACGCATTCGGTGCTGTTTCCCCGCGTGCGCGTCAATTCGTTCTGCACGCTGGACGGCGCGGTGATTTTACCCGATGTGATCGTGGGACGCTCTTGCCGGCTGCGACGGTGCATTATCGACCGCGCCTGCGAAATACCTGAAGGCATGGTGATCGGTGAAAACGCCGCGGACGATGAACGACGATTCTATCGCTCTGAGGAAGGAATCGTACTGGTAACACGAAAGATGTTGGCAAACGTCAATTAGGAAGACCTGTAGCCATACAGTCAAAAATAATAAGCCTTAACGGGAGCGATAATGCAGGTTTTACATGTGTGTTCTGAACTGTTTCCCTTGTTGAAAACCGGGGGACTGGCAGATGTGGTCGGGGCGTTACCCGCGGCTCAGATTGTGGAAGGGGATGACGTCCGGGTGTTGTTGCCGGCGTTTCCAGACTTGCGCAAAGGTATCCCGGATACCCGCGTGGTCAACGAATTCGACGTGTTTTCACGCCGCGTCACGCTGTTATACGGCCGCTTCAATGGCGTGGGCATCTATCTTATCGATGCGCCCGATCTCTACGATCGTCCCGGCAGTCCATACCATGACCAGGATCAGTATGCCTATATGGATAACTACCTGCGGTTTGCGCTATTGGGCTGGGTCGGGGCTGAAATGGCCGGCGGGCTGGATCGGGCCTGGCAACCGGATATCGTCCAGGCCCATGACTGGCACGCCGGGCTGACCTGCGCCTATCTGGCGGCCAAGGGACGGCCGGCGAAATCGGTGTTTACCGTGCATAACCTGGCCTACCAGGGGTTGTTCAACGCCCGCCATATGCCGGAACTGGGCCTGCCGGACGACTATTTCCAGACCTACGGCATGGAGTTTTTCGGCCAGATTTCCTATCTGAAAGCCGGGCTGTTCTATGCCGATCACGTCACCACCGTCAGCCCCACCTATGCGCGGGAAATCACCCAGCCGGCCTACGGCTACGGTATGGAGGGATTATTGGCATCGCTGCAGTCCCAGGGGCGGCTTACCGGTATTCTCAACGGCGTGGACGACGCTATCTGGAACCCCACCCATGACGCCATGCTGTCCACGCGCTACAACCGGGATGTGCTGGAGGCGAAAGTCAACAATAAGCGCCATCTGCAAACCGCCATGGGACTGACGGTGGATGAAAAGGTGCCGCTGTTCGCCGTGGTCAGCCGCCTGACCAGCCAGAAGGGGCTGGACCTGGTGCTGGAAGTCCTGCCGGACCTGCTGGATCAGGGCGGCCAGCTGACGCTGCTGGGCGCCGGCGACGCCAATCTGCAACAGGGTTTCCTGGCGGCGGCGGCGGAATATCCCAGCCAGGTGGGGGTACAGTTGGGGTATCACGAGGCGTTTTCCCATCGCATTATCGGCGGCGCGGACGTGATTATGGTGCCGAGCCGCTTCGAGCCCTGCGGCCTGACGCAGCTTTACGGCCTTAAATACGGCACCCTGCCGCTGGTACGTCGCACCGGCGGGTTGGCGGATACGGTGACCGACAGTTCGCTTGAGAATCTGTCCGACGGCATCGCCAGCGGGTTCGTGTTCGAGGATGCTACCGCCAGCGCGTTGCAGCGGGCCATTCGCCGCGCTTTTGTGTTATGGTCAAGGCCTGCCCTGTGGCGTTATGTCCAGCGTCAGGCGATGGGTTTGGATTTCAGTTGGCATGTCGCCGCCCGGGCTTATCAGTCTCTTTATCAACGCTTGTAGATATCCACTGATTGGGAATGAATGCCATGAACTCTCCGTTTATTTATGCGTCACCCACCCTCAGCGTTGAGGCGCTGAAACATTCAATCGCGTATAAGCTGATGTTCACCATCGGTAAAGACCCGTCCGCCGCCAATAAACATGAGTGGCTGAATGCGACGCTGCTGGCGGTTCGGGACCGCATGGTGGAGCGCTGGCTGCGCTCCAATCGCGCCCAGCTGTCGCAGGACGTGCGCCAGGTGTATTACCTGTCGATGGAATTTCTGCTCGGGCGCACGCTGTCCAATGCGCTGCTGGCGATGGGGATTTACGACGACACCAAAGCCGCCCTGGATGATATGGGCTTTGAGCTCGACGACCTGTTGCAGGAGGAAAATGACCCGGGGCTGGGCAACGGAGGCCTGGGGAGGCTGGCGGCCTGTTTCCTTGATTCGATGGCGACGCTGGCGCTGCCGGGACGGGGCTATGGCATTCGTTATGAATACGGCATGTTCAAGCAGAATATTATCAATGGCCAGCAGGCGGAGTCGCCGGATTACTGGCTGGAATACGGTAATCCCTGGGAATTTCCCCGCCACTCGACCCGCTATAAGGTGCGTTTCGGCGGCCGGGTACAGCAGGAGGGGGCGAAAACCCGTTGGGTGGAGACCGAGGAAGTGCTGGCCTGCGCCTATGACCAGATTATTCCCGGTTTCGATACCGACGCCACCAATACCTTAAGGCTGTGGAGCGCCCAGGCCAGTAATGAAATCAACCTGGGCAAGTTCAACCAGGGCGATTATTTCGCCGCCGTGGAAGATAAAAACTATTCTGAAAATGTTTCCAGGGTGCTGTACCCGGATGATTCCACCTATTCAGGCCGCGAATTGCGCCTGCGCCAGGAATACTTTTTAGTCTCGGCCACCATGCAGGATATTCTCACCCGCCATTGGATGATGCACCAGACCTTCGACAACCTGGTGGATAAAATCGCGGTGCATCTTAACGATACCCATCCGGTCCTGTCCATTCCCGAGCTGATGCGGCTGCTGATCGACGAACATAAATTCACCTGGCAACAGGCTTGGGATGTGGTCGGCAAGGTGTTCTCCTACACCAACCATACCCTGATGAGCGAAGCGCTGGAGCGGTGGCCGGTGGATATGCTGGGCAAAATCCTGCCGCGCCAGCTGCAAATCATTTTCGAAATCAACGATCATTTTCTTAACGGCGTGCAGGAGCGGTTCCCCGGCGACAGCGATCTGCTGTCGCGCGTATCCATCATTGACGAACACGACGGGCGCATGGTGCGCATGGCCTGGCTGGCGGTGATTGCCAGCCACAAGGTCAACGGCGTGTCCGAACTGCATTCGGACCTGATGGTGCAATCGCTGTTTGCCGATTTCGCCCGCATCTATCCCGATAAATTTTGCAATAAAACCAACGGCGTTACCCCCCGCCGCTGGCTGGCGCTGGCTAACCGGCCGCTGTCGGCGGTGCTGGACAACACCATCGGCCAGATGTGGCGCACCGACTTAAGCCAACTGGAGGAAATCAAATCCCATACTGATTTCCCGGCGTTTATCCAGGACGTGCAAAAAGCCAAGCTGGAAAATAAAAGGGCGCTGGCGATTTATATGGCCAAAGAGCTTAACCTGGTGGTCGATCCGGCGGCGTTATTTGATGTGCAAATCAAGCGTATCCATGAATATAAACGCCAACTGATGAATGTGCTGCATATCATTACCCGTTACAACCGGATTAAACAGGATCCGGACGCCGATTGGGTGCCGCGGGTGAATATTTTCGCTGGCAAAGCGGCCTCCGCCTATCATATGGCCAAACAGATTATTCATTTAATCAACGATGTGGCGACGGTGATCAACAGCGATCCGCAGGTCTTGAACCGCCTGAAAGTGGTGTTTATTCCCAACTACAGCGTCAGCCTGGCGCAGCTGATCATTCCGGCGGCGGATTTGTCGGAACAAATCTCGCTCGCGGGCACCGAAGCCTCCGGCACCAGTAATATGAAGTTCGCGCTTAACGGCGCGCTGACCATCGGCACCCTGGACGGCGCCAATATCGAAATGGGCAGCCGCATGGGCGAGGAGAATATCTTTATCTTCGGCAATACCGCCGAGGAGGTGGAGGCGCTGCGCCGCGACGGTTATAACCCGCGGGCGTTTTTTGAGCAGGATGCCGAGCTCAACCAGGCCCTGACCCAAATCGCCACCGGCGTGTTCAGCCCGGGCGATGCCAATCGCTACCGTAATCTGTTCGATACGCTGGTGAATTTTGGCGATTATTATCAGCTGCTGGCGGATTATCGCAGCTATGTCGATACCCAGGATCGGGTGGACCAGCTTTACCTTCAGCCGGAGGAGTGGACGCGGCGTACGGTGATGAATATAGCCAGTATGGGCTATTTTTCATCGGACCGGACGATACAGGAATATGCCGATGAAATTTGGCATGTGAAGCCTATCCGCTTGTAGGGTAACGCCTGGCGATTTTGGCCTGTTACTCATATCGAAATATACCAAGCCGCGTTTTGCGCGGCTTTTTTTGTATGAGTTATTCCGATTTACCCTATTAAATGCACGATAAGGCTATTTTGATAGAATAAACCCGGTTAAAACGATGATATACGGTTCACTCGCCGGGACCGACGTCCATGGTATCAGCCACCGCATTGGGAGCTATAGCCGGCGCGGTAATATGACCCTCATTTAGAATAAAACAGAGGGCGATTTTTTAAATCGCCCTCTGGGGGAAAGTTACTGTAGCCGCAAAATCAAGACGCCAGCGAAAGTTTCCTGTCTCGCTTGGCGTGCTGGTCGAGCCATTCGCCCACATGCTGTTTTTCGGCCTCGTCCAGCCACATACCCAGCTTGGTACGGCGCCAGATGGCGTCGTCGAGGGTCACCACCCATTCTTTTTCCACCAGGTAATGCAGCTCCGCTTCATACAGTTCGTGGCCGAAATGCTCGCCAAGCTCGGCGAGCGCGGACGCACCCTTGAGGATGTGCTCGCTTTGGCTGCCGTAGGTGCGGCTGTAGCGGCGCGCCAGGCTTTCGCTCAGAAAGGCATATTTACGCCGCAGCTGGGCGGCGTAGTCGTCGCGGTCGCCGTTGAAATCGCCTCCCGGCAGCACCACGCCTTTGGTCCAGGCGTGTTTGGCGTTGGGATAATACTTGTGTAATTTATCCAGCGCGTGTTCCGCCAGTTTGCGGTAGGTGGTCAGCTTGCCGCCGAACACCGACAGCAGGGGAGCCTTGCCGTGATCGTCGGTGACCGACAGGGTATAGTCGCGCGTAACCGCCTGCGGCGAATCGGACTCGTCATCGCACAGCGGGCGCACGCCGGAATAGGACCAGACGATGTCCGCGCGGCTGAGCGGTTTCTTGAAATGGGCGTTATACACGTTGAGCAGATAATCGGTCTCGCCGTCGTCGATATGCACCGCTTTCGGATCGCCGTGGTATTCCACGTCGGTGGTGCCGATAATGGAGAATTCGTCCATCCAGGGGATGACGAACACGATGCGGTGGTCTTCGTTTTGCAGGATATAGGCATATTGGCCGTTATGGACACGCGGCACCACGATATGGCTGCCTTTGATCAGGCGTATACCGTACTGGGAGGGCAATTTAAGGCTGTCGTCGATAAATTCCTTTACCCACGGGCCGGTGGCGTTGGCCAGGCCTTTGGCCTGCCAGCTCAGGGTCTCCCCGGTAATGGCGTCCAGCGCTTCCACCGTCCACAGGCCATTTTCACGCCAGGCGCGGGTGACCTTGGTCCGGGTGCGTACCTCGCCGCCCTTGGCCACCACTTCCTGCGCGTTGAGCACCACCAGCCGGGCATCGTCCACCCAGCAGTCGGAATATTCAAAACCGCGCACGATGGAGGGTTTGAGGATTGAATCCGCGCCAAAACGCAACCCTTTGCTGGCCGGCAGGCTGGTGCGTTTGCCCAGGTGATCGTACATAAACAGCCCGATGCGGATCATCCAGGCCGGGCGCAGATGCGGACGGTGCGGCAGGCGAAAACGCATCGGGAAGGCGATATGCGGCGCCATTTTTAACAATACCTCGCGTTCCGCCAGCGCTTCGCTGACCAAGCGGAACTCATAATGCTCGAGATAGCGCAGGCCGCCATGAATAAGTTTTGAACTGGCGGAAGAGGTTGCGCAGGCCAGATCCTCCGCCTCCAGCAGCAGTACGGATAAACCGCGTCCGGCTGCGTCAGCCGCGATGCCGGCACCGTTAATGCCGCCGCCGATCACGATCAAGTCTTTGGTTTCCACGTTACCTTCCTCCGGATGCTCGTTACAGTTCTTTTATTTTCGTTTTCGCTCATAATTGTAATCGAAAACCAACATCAACGCCAAGAACCGTGCTGAAAAAAACGTCTACGCGTGACGCAGCTAACAATTTATGTTTACATTATGTGGAATAGACGTTAACAAGCGAGGCGACGCAAGCGATGGAACAATTCGAGGCAATAAGCGTGGAACAGGCGTACGAACGCTGGCGGCAGGGCGACGCGATATTGGTGGATATCCGCGATCCGCAGAGTTTTGCCGTCGGCCATGCGCCTGGCGCGATTCACCTGACCAACGAAACCTTGGGCGTTTTTGTGCAACAAACCGACCTGAGCCAGCCGGTGATGGTGATGTGCTATCACGGCAACAGCAGCAAAGGCGCGGCGCAATATCTGCTGCAACAGGGTTTTGATGCCGCCTATAGTATAGACGGCGGTTTTGACGCCTGGCAAAAAGCGTTTCCCGCAGACGTGGACGCGCCGACCGCAGGCTGACCCGGCCCGCGTGCCGGCGTTGCCCCCCGCCCGGGACGCTTTTTTCTACCGGAGACAATCGCCGGTGCGCCGATTGTGACGCGCTCGCGATTTTCCATTCCCACGAGCGGATACTGTTCCTCTGCTTAACAATCCTTTTCCTTTCTTCCGGTGGTGAAAAACGCCAAGGCCTTGATGCCGTTTAGGGGAAGCCGCCGGGATCATGTTATGATTGTAATCAGGTGATTACGCCGTTGCCGCGCGTGCCGCCCGCGTTATGCCAATATTATGCCGCCGGGAGTGCCGGCGCCGGTTTATCATGAATAAAGGACTCGCCCCAACGCTATGATCCGTGTAACGACCTTATCCAATGCCCGCCTTGCCCAGGCTTTTATCGATTATATGAAAACCCAGGGCGTGACGATGGAAATGCAGCAGCAAGGCAGGATAGCCGAGCTATGGCTTGCGGATGACGAGGCGTTGGCGCGGGTCGAGGCCGCGCTGGAGATCTTCCTGCTCGACCCGGCGCACCCGCGTTACCAGGCGGCGAGCTGGCGCACCGGCAGCGCCGACCGGGACCGGTTTCAATACCAGCGTACCGCCTGGCTGCCGGCTTTGCGCAACCAGGCGGGGCCGGTGACCATCAGCATATTGCTCGGTTGCGTGCTGGTGTTTATTTTAATGAACATTCTCGGCGACGATGTCGTCATGGTCTGGCTGGCGTTTCCCTCCGGTCCGTCCCGCTATATGCAGTTGTGGCGCTGGGTAAGCCATATTTTGTTGCATTTTTCGCTGCTGCATTTATTGTTCAATATAGTGTGGTGGTGGTATCTCGCCGGCGCGGTGGAAAAATATCGCGGCGTGACGACACTTTTGGTGTTGACCCTGGTATCGGCGGTGGTCAGCGGCGTGGTGCAGTCCCACTTCAGCGGCGCCCTGTTCGGCGGTCTTTCCGGCGTGGTGTATGCCTTGATGGGCTATGTCTGGTGGTATGGCGAGAAAAATCCCGACGGCCCGCTGATGATGCCGCGCGGCGTGATTGTATTTGCCCTGCTGTGGCTTATCGCCGGTTATTTCGATATTTTCGGTATCGCCATGGCCAATGCCGCCCATGTGGCGGGGCTGGTCATCGGATTATCAATCGCTTTCTGGGATACGCGCCATACGACCGCGACCGGTCGCCGGCGGTAGGGTTCAGGCGGCAGAGGATTCAACGTGAAGCAAACGCAGCGGCATGATGCCATTATTGATTTGGTTCGGCAGCAGGGTTATGTCAGTACTGAAGAGTTGGTGGAGCATTTTTCGGTCAGCCCGCAGACCATCCGGCGCGACCTGAATGATTTGGCCGAGCATAATAAAATTCATCGTCATCATGGCGGCGCGGCGTTGCCGTCCAGCTCGGTGAATACGGCTTACCAGGATCGCAAGATCATGTGGTCGGCGGAGAAAGCGCGCATCGCCCAGCGGGTGGCCAGCCAGATACCGGACGGCGCCACGCTGTTCATCGATATCGGCACTACTCCCGAGGCGGTGGCCCACGCCCTGCTGAACCACAAAAACCTGCGGGTGGTGACCAATAACCTTAATGTCGCCACGCTGCTGACCGCCAAGGAGGATTTTCGCCTGATCCTGGCCGGCGGCGAGGTGCGCACCCGCGACGGCGGCATCATGGGCGAGGCCACGCTGGATTTTATTTCCCAGTTCCGCCTGGATTACGGCATCCTCGGCATCAGCGGTATTGATATGGACGGATCGCTGCTGGAGTTCGATTATCATGAAATGCGCACCAAACGGGCGATTATCGACAACTCCCGCTGCGTCATGCTGGTCACCGATCATTCCAAATTCGGCCGTAACGCCATGGTCAACCTGGGCAAAATGTCGCTGGTGGACTTCCTGTTTACCGATGAGCTGCCGCCGCCGAGCGTGATGAGCATTATCGAGCAGTCCGAGGTTAAGCTGGAGCTTTGCTGACGCGCCCGGATGACGCCATTCCGCCAGGCTGGCCAACGGGAGGGCGGCGGCTTTACCCGGCCGCGCCCGCCAGGGTCTGTCTTCGCTGATTAAGTTAAATGTTTTACCGGCGCACCGCTTTTCAACACCCTTGACTATTCTTTGATCAACAACATACAAACCCCGTTGTTTTACGATAACTTATAACTTGGGTCCACCGTTCCCCACGGTGGCCGCCCGGTAGCGATATCCGATGAATATGACCGTCCGCCCAGGCTGGTGGGCGTTTGCGGCGTTGACCAACTTATCAACAGGATAGAGACGTTTTATGCCAAAAATCAAACTTGATAAAGTCGCCTTTCAATCAGCCCTGGACCGTCAGTGGCAACGTTTGGGCCTGCAGGACGCGCGGGAAATGACCCCCTATCAATGGTGGCACGCGGTCAGCGCGGCGGTGAATGAATTAATCGCCCGCGGGCCCGCGCCCCGGCAGGTCAAAAAAAACGCCCGGCACGTCAACTATCTGTCGATGGAATTCCTGATGGGGCGTTTGACCGGCAACAACCTGATTAACCTGGGCTGGTACGATACGGTCAACAAGGTGCTGGCGGGCTACGATATTGCGTTAACCGACCTGCTGGAACAGGAAATCGACCCGGCATTGGGCAACGGCGGACTGGGGCGTCTGGCGGCCTGCTACCTGGACTCCATGGCGACGGTGGGACAAGATGCCACCGGCTACGGCCTGGACTATCAGTACGGCCTGTTTCGCCAGCATTTTGCCGACGGCAGGCAATGCGAAACGCCGGATGACTGGCACCGGGAAAGCTATCCCTGGTTCAGGCATAACCCGGCGCTCACGGTGCGGGTGGGCCTGGGCGGCGCATTGGTGAAAGACGAGCAGGGCGGGGTGAGTTGGCAGCCGGCGTTTACCCTCAACGGCGAGGCCTGGGACCTGCCGGTGGTGGGGTATGAAAACGGCGTTATCCTGCCGTTGCGCCTGTGGCAGGCCAGCCATCCCCATCCGTTTGACCTGGCGCTGTTTAACGACGGAAAATTTCTTAAGGCGGAGCAGGCCGGCATCGACGCCGCCAAGCTGACCAAGGTGCTGTATCCCAACGATAATCACCCGGAAGGCAAACGGCTGCGCCTGATGCAGCAATATTTCCAATGCGCCTGCGCGGTAGCCGATATCCTGCGCCGTCACCATTTGGCGGGCCGGACGATCCAGAGCCTGCCGGATTACGAAGTTATCCAGCTCAACGATACCCACCCCACCATCGCCATTCCTGAAATGCTGCGCGTGCTGCTTGACGAACATCAGCTTTCCTGGCAAGAAGCCTGGGCGGTCACCTCGCGCACCTTTGCTTATACCAACCATACCCTGATGCCGGAGGCGCTGGAGCGCTGGGACGAAAAGCTGGTGCGCGAGCTGCTGCCGCGGCATTTCGCCATTATCAGGCAGATAGACCGCGAACTTAAGCCTGTGGTGCGGCGGCGCTGGCCGGATGATAAAGACATCTGGCCGAAGGTGGCGGTGATTTATGATAAACAGGTGCGCATGGCCAACCTGTGCGTGGTGTGCGGTTTTGCGGTCAACGGCGTGGCCGCCCTGCATTCCGAACTGGTGAAAACCGATCTGTTTCCCGAATATTTTCAACTGTGGCCGGAAAAATTCCATAACGTCACCAACGGCATTACCCCGCGCCGCTGGTTAAAGCAGTGCAACCCCGCCCTGGCGAAACTTATCGACGATACCATCGGCAAGGGCTGGGTAACCCGGCTGGAAAAGCTTAAAGAGCTAGAGCCTTATGCGGACCAGGCGGATTTCCGCCAGCGCTTCCAGCAGATCAAGCGCGACAATAAGCATCATCTGGCGGCGAAAATCAAACAATTGACCGACGTCACCGTTAACCCCGAAGCGTTGTTCGACGTCCAGATCAAGCGGCTGCATGAATATAAACGCCAGCACCTGAATCTGCTGCATATCCTGTCGCTGTATCGCCAGCTGCGCGATAATCCGGCGCTTGAAATGGTGCCGCGCGTGTTTTTATTTGGCGCCAAGGCCGCGCCGGGCTATGCCCTGGCGAAAAATATCATTTACGCCATTAATCAGGTGGCGGAGAAGATCAATAGCGATCCTAGGATAAACGATCGGCTTAAGGTGATCTTCCTGCCCGATTACCGGGTATCGGTGGCGGAGTGGATGATCCCGGCGGCGGATTTATCGGAACAGATCTCCACCGCCGGCAAGGAAGCGTCGGGTACCGGCAATATGAAGCTGGCGCTCAACGGCGCCCTGACCATCGGCACGATGGACGGCGCCAATGTGGAAATTGCCGAACAGGTCGGCGAGGAGAATATTTTTATTTTCGGCCTGACCGATCCGCAGGTAAAAGCGCTGCTGGCCGGAGGCTATAAACCGGTTCAGTACCTGAAAAAGGATAAAGCGCTGAAAGGCCTGTTAACCGAGTTGGGCAGCGGTGTTTTCAGCCATAAGCATAAACATGCGTTCGAGCCGTTGCTGCACAGCCTGCGGGATGGCGGCGATCCCTACCTGGTGTTGGCGGATTTCGCCGCTTACTGCGAGGCGCAGCGGCGGGTGGAGGCCTTGTTCCGCCGTCCGGACGACTGGACGCGCAGCGCGGTGCTGAATACCGCCCGGGTGGGTTTCTTCAGTTCGGACCGGTCGGTTCGCGATTATCAGCAACGCATCTGGCAAGCAAAACGTTAAGGAGCTTTGATGGAGCCCAAGGTATTGGATCACGCCGCCGGGCGGGCGGGTATTATTCCGGAATATGTTGATGCCTGGGGACAGCGCAAAATCATCAGTCAGGAAACCAAACGGCAACTGCTGGACGCCATGGCGGGGCTGAGCGACGATAGCGCACGCACGGCGCCGCTGCCGCCGGTTTGGGTGGTCAGGCTCGGCCATATGACGCCGCTGCCGGTGGCGCCCGCGGCGGCGGGCGAGTGGGAGCTGACCGAGGAATCGGGCCGGCGCCATCAGGGCGTAACCGCCGATAGCCGGGTGACGCTGCCCGACGCGCTGCCGCTCGGCTATCACCGGCTTACCCTGCGCGCCGGCGTCGGTCAATGGTCGTGCCGGCTTATCGTGGCGCCGCCGCGCTGTTATGAGCCGCCGGCGCTGCTGGCGGGGCATAAGCTTTGGGGCGCCACCGTGCAGCTTTATACCCTGCGATCGCGGCATAACTGGGGCATCGGCGACTTCAGCGATCTGGCCCTGATGATCGAGGGCACCGCGCGCCACGGCGGCGCCTTTGTCGGTTTGAATCCCATTCATGCGCTGTATCCCGCCGCGCCCGGCTGGGCCAGCCCCTACAGCCCGTCCTCCCGGCGCTGGCTCAATATCCTGTATATCGATGTCGGCGCGCTGGAGGATTTTCAGCAAAGCCGGGCGGCGCAGGAGTGGCTGGCGTTGCCGGGGACCCAGCAAAGGCTTGCCGCCCTGCGCGCCGAAGAGCTGGTGGATTATCCGCAGGTGACGGAGTGCAAACTGGCCGCCCTGACCTATGCTTATGCGCAGTTCAATACCCGCGCGCCCGATGATGCCGATCGACAGGCGTTTGCCGCTTTTGTCGACGACGGCGGCGACAGCCTGCGCCTGCAGGCCACCTTCGATGCGCTGCATCGTTTCCTGACCCGCGAGGGCCATCCCTCGGCGGGCTGGCAGCAGTGGCCGCAGGAGTATCAGCAGGCCGACGGCGCCGCGGTGCGGGAATTTTGCCAACGGCACCAAAACGAAATCCTGTTTTTCAGCTATCTGCAATGGCAGGCCGCGCGCCAGTTCGATGCCTGTTTTCGTCTGAGCCGGCGCCTGGATATGCCCATCGGCCTGTATCGCGATCTGGCGGTCGGCGTGAGCGAGGGCGGCATGGAGACCTGGAGCGATCGCACGTTATACTGTCTGGCGGCCTCGGTCGGGGCGCCGCCCGATAAGCTGGGTCCGCAGGGCCAGAACTGGTGCCTGCCGCCCCAAGATCCGAACGTCATGATTGCCAGGGCCTATGAGCCGTTTATCGCCATGCTGCGCGCCAATATGCGCCACTGCGGCGCGTTGCGTATCGATCATGTCATGTCGTTGCTACGACTGTGGTGGATCCCGCGCGGGCAGACCGCGCAGCATGGCGCCTACGTTAATTATCCGGTGGACGATTTGCTGGCGGTGCTGGCGCTGGAAAGCCACCGTCAGCAGTGCATGGTTATCGGCGAGGACCTGGGGACCGTGCCTCCCGAGATTACCGGTAAACTACAGGCCGCCGGGGTGTATTCTTATAAGGTATTGTTGTTCGAACGCACCGATGACACTCATTTCCGTCCGCCGGATGACTATGTGGCGCAGGCGATGGCCACGTTGACCACCCACGATCTGGCCACCCTGCGCGGGTTCTGGCAGCAGGAGGATCTGCGGCTGGGGCGGGAGCTCAACATATATCCGGAGCCGGAGGTATACCAGCACTTGCTCGAGGATCGCCAAACGGCGCGCCAGGCGTTGCTGGATGCCCTGCATGCCTGGAAATGCGTGCCGGCGAAAATGAGCGCCAATGCCGCCCGGGTGGTCATGTCGCCGTTGCTGAACCGGGGCTTGCATCGCTATCTGGCGCGCAGCAACTCGGCGCTGCTGGGTCTACAGCCCGAGGATTGGCTGGATATGGCGCTGCCGGTCAATGTGCCCGGCACCACCGATCAATATCCCAACTGGCGGCGCAAGCTGACGCGCGAGGTGGCCGACATGTTCGACGATCCCACCGTGATGCGCCTGCTGAAAGAGGTAGACCGCTTGCGCAAGGGGATGGTTTAGGCGGTCCCGGCCAAGAGAGGCGGCCCGTCGGCGCGGGCCGGTGATTCACGACAAGGCCGGGGCCGCGCCGGCATTAATAGAACGAGTGCTCGCCGCGCTGGTGTTCGGTAAGGTCGCGCACGCCCTTCAGCTCGGGGAATTTTTCCAGCAGCTCTTTTTCAATGCCTTCCTTCAGGGTGTAATCGACCATGGAGCAGCCGTTACAGCCGCCGCCGAACTGCAGGATAGCCAGGTTGTCGTCGGTGATTTCCATCAGTGACACCTGGCCGCCGTGGCCTGCCAGCTGCGGGTTGATTTGTGATTGCAGTACATATTCCACCCGTTCAATCAGCGGCGCGTCATCGGACACTTTACGCATCTTGGCGTTCGGCGCTTTGAGCGTCAGCTGCGAACCCAGCTTGTCGGTGACAAAATCGATTTCCGCGTCCACCAGGTAGGGCGCGCTGAGCGCGTCGACATAGGCGTTGATTTTGTCGAACTTCAGCTCGGTATCGGTGGTCTCCACCGCGTCGGGTGGGCAATATGACACGCCGCATTCCGCGTTCGGCGTGCCTGGATTGATGACAAATACACGAATCTGGGTGCCAGCTTCCTGATTGGCCAGCAATTTTGCAAAATGTTCCTGGGCAGCATCGGTAATCCGGATCATATCATTCACTCAATAGTTGACTAATCTAGTCGGTTATAATACTCCCATTAACCTGAGCACTACAAGGTCCGGCAAACTGACCAGACCTGCACCGCCCTGGCCCGTCGGGCCAGCAGGAGATGGGTAATTTCGTCCATGGTGCTGCCGGTGGTGACCACGTCGTCCACCAGCGCCACGGTCTTGCCGGCCACATCGGCATGGCAGGCAAAAGCGCCGCGCAGATTGTGCCGGCGGGCGCCCGCGTGCAGGGTCTGCTGCGGCGCCACGGCGCGGATGCGCTCCAGCCCCAGGCTAAGGTATTCAACGCCCAGCCAGCGCGCCACGGGGCGGGCGAGAAGATCTGCTTGATTATAGCCTCTGCGCCAGTGCCGGTAAGCATGCAAAGGCACGTTTAGTACAAGATCGGGCTTATGGCGCCCGAACAGGTGGCGTTCTTCGCGAAAGCGCAGCACCAGCAGGCGGGCGAGCACGCGCGCAAGCCCGGTGCCGCCCTGGTACTTGAGTTTCTTCACCAGTTGGCTCAGCGGCGGCCGGTAATCAGTGACATACAGCAGCGAGTCCCACGGCGGCGTGTTTAAGCGGCAGCGTCCGCAGATCGACCTGCGGTTGCCGGCCGGCAGCCCACAGCGCGGACAGCAGGTTTCGCGCAGGTCAAGCAGGTTCCCGGCGCAGCAGCGGCAGATTCCCTGGTGGCTGAACCATAATGGCTGTTGGCATAGCCAACAAAGGGCGTTGATTGTTAGCATGGGGGTCTTCCATAACCTGGGTACCTGGAACTATAACTGATGACATCACTCTATTGGCACACCCTCGGCAGCGGTTCTGTTGATCTTGTGCTGCTGCATGGATGGGGCCTGAACGCCGGCGTCTGGTCTTGCATAGAAGCGCGGCTGTCGCCGCATTTTCGCCTGCATCTGGTGGATTTGCCCGGCTACGGCCGCAGCCAGGGTTATGGGCCGTTGTCCCTGGGTGAAATGGCGCGGGAAGTGGCCGCAAGGGCGCCGGAGCGCGCGTGGTGGCTTGGCTGGTCGCTGGGCGGGCTGGTGGCGGCGGAGGTGGCGCTGGCGCAGCCGGAGCGGGTCGCCGGCCTGATTACCGTCGCCTCCTCGCCAAGGTTCAGCGCCGACGGCGACTGGCCGGGCATCAAACCCGAGGTGCTGACCGGTTTCGGGCTGCAGCTGGGCCAGGATTTTCACCGCACGGTGGAGCGTTTCCTGGCCTTGCAAACCCTGGGCACCGACTCCGCCCGCCAGGATGCCCGCCGGTTGAAACAGGTGGTGCTGGCTCACCCGCTGCCGCCGGTGTCGGTATTGACCGGCGGATTGGACATCCTGCGCACCGCGGATTTGCGCGCATCCCTTGACGCGTTCGATCTGCCGCTGCTGCGCCTGTACGGCTATCTGGACGGGCTGGTGCCGCGCCGGGCGGCGGCCCTGCTGGACCAGCGCTGGCCGCGCAGCCGCGGCGTGGTCATGCCCAAGGCGGCTCACGCGCCTTTTATTTCCCATCCGGACCTGTTTTGCCAATATATTATCGATTTTGCCGGCGGTTAATAACTTCGTGTCCAGGGTTTAAACGGGTATTTAAAAATAATCTTCTATAGTTATTGGCACGTATCACCGCAGAAAATTATTAAGGATTACCGATGAAGAATATAACCTCTATGGCAATGATGCTGGCCGGCCTGCTTTTAACCCTAAGCGCCATGGCGGCGGAAGAAATTACTCCGCAGGAAGTCAAGGAAAAAGGCTACGAGAAAATAGGCACCGTGCATACCACCGCCAAGGCCACCGCGCCGATGGACGTCAAGGCCATACTCTCCAAACGGGCGGATGAAAAAGGCGGTAAATATTATGTCATCATCGCCGGTCGTCAACATGGCAAATTCAGCGCCACCGCCGATGTGTATAAATAAAGGCTGACGCCTGGATATTGGCCCGGCAGAATACCTTCCCCGATTAATCCGGTATCGATTTACATGCGATACCGGATTTTTTTTACCTGTTTGCGCCCCGGGACCGCATGCCGGGTTCATTAGCCTTAGGCTAATGATTCACCGCCGGGGTTAATTGATGCCCCCTTATGCCCGTCTTACACTCCCTTCACCGTTTATGACCACTGTCCCATCTTGCGACAGTTTATGAACCTCGGAGGTCTATAATGCCGCTTCATCAAGCGTCCGCCAGAGTCTGGGATACCCGCCGTAGTGAAAAAAAACGCCGGCTTGAGCAAGTCCGCGCCGTTGCCGACGGCAAAGTGCTTCCCACCGCCAATATTACCGCCATTCTTGAAGCGCTGATCCTGCCCGGCGATCGGGTGGTGCTGGAAGGTAACAACCAGAAGCAGGCGGACTTTTTATCCCGCATGCTGGCGAAAGTCAGCCCGCAAAAGATCCACGATTTACATATGATCATGCCAAGCGTCAGCCTGCCGGAGCATTTGGATCTGTTTGAACAAGGCATTGCGCGCAAACTGGATTTCGCCTTTTCCGGTTCGCAAAGCCTGCGTATTTCCCAATTGCTGGAAGACGGGCAGCTGGAAATCGGCGCTATTCATACCTATATCGAGCTTTATGCCCGCCTGTTCGTCGATTTGGTGCCGAATGTGGCGCTCATCGCCGGGTTCAAGGCCGACCGCAAAGGCAATCTGTATACCGGCGCCAGCACCGAGGACACGCCGGCGCTGGTGGAAGCGACGGCGTTTAAGGACGGCATCGTCATCGCCCAGGTCAATGAACTGGTGGATGACGAAACCGATTTGCCGCGCGTCGATATCCCCGGCTCCTGGGTTGATTTTGTGGTGGTGGCGGACCGGCCGTTCTTTATCGAACCGCTGTTTACCCGCGACCCGCGCTTAATCAAGCCGGTGCATGTGCTGATGGCGATGATGGCCATCAAAGGCATCTATGCCAAACACCAGGTGCAGTCCCTCAACCACGGTATCGGTTTTAATACCGCGGCCATTGAGCTGCTGCTGCCGACGTACGGCGAACGGCTGGGGCTGAAAGGCAAAATCTGCCGTCACTGGACCCTGAACCCACATCCGACGCTTATCCCGGCCATTGAAAGCGGCTGGGTGGACACGGTGCACTGCTTTGGCGGCGAGCTGGGCATGGAGGAGTATATCCGCGCCCGTCCGGACGTCTTTTTCACCGGGGCCGACGGCTCGATGCGTTCCAATCGCGCCTTTTGCCAATTAGCCGGTCAATACGCGGTGGACATGTTTATCGGCTCCACCCTGCAAATCGACGGGCTGGCCAACTCGTCCACCGTGACCCGCGGACGGCTGTCCGGCTTCGGCGGCGCGCCGAATATGGGCCACGATCCTCACGGACGGCGCCATGCCACCCCGGCCTGGCTCGATATGATTGAAGAGCCGGACCCGATGCTGCCCGGCCGCAAGCTGGTGGTGCAGATGGTGGAAACCTACCAGGCCGGCGCCAAACCCTCCTTTGTGGAAAAACTCGAGGCGGTGGACGTGGGTAAAGGGGCGGGCATGCCGCTGGCGCCGGTGATGATCTACGGCCAGGACGTCACTCATGTGCTGACCGAAGAGGGTATTGCCTATCTCTACCGCGCGCGCTCGATGGAGGAACGCCGCGCCATGGTGGCGGCGGTGGCGGGCATTACCGATATCGGCCTGGGTGTCGACGCTAAACGGGTGGCCGATCTGCGTAAGCGCGAACTGGTGGTGTACCCGGAAGATATGGGCATCCGGCGTTCCGATGCCAGCCGTTCCCTGTTGGCCGCCGGCAGCATTGCCGATCTGGTTGAATGGTCCGGCGGCTTGTATCAACCGCCGGCTAAATTCCGGAGCTGGTAATGAAAGCCTTGCCCTTAAGCCAGCCGGCCGAGGCCGAGGCGCGCGCCGCTTGCCTCGCGACGCTCGCCGTCTCGGCGTTAATCGAGGAAGCGCGGCTCAGTCCGAAGCCGGGTCTGGTGGACAGCCGCGGCCCCGGAGCGCATCAGGATTTGAGCCTGGCGCTGATGGAACGCTCGGCGCGCAGCCTGCGGCCGACGTTTTACCGTCTGGCGCTGCACTGTTGGCGGCGCCCGGCCGATATAGCGTTGCGCCAGGAGATAGGCCGGCTGGGGCGGCTGGGCGAACAGCATATGATGAGCGCCACCGGCGGCGTCAATACCCACCGCGGCGCCATCTGGGCGCTGGGGTTACTGGTCAGCGCCTGCGCCATGCTGGGCGGACGCGGCCCGGCGGCTGACATCGCCGCCCGTGCGGCGCTGCTGGCCGTTCTGCCCGATACCGCCCAGCCGAAAAGCTTCAGCAAAGGCCAACGGGCCACGCGACGTTATCAGGTCCCCGGCGCGCGCGAGGAGGCCATCGACGGGTTTCCCCATGTGACACGGCGGGCGTTGCCGCAGCTGCGGCGCAGCCGGCTGGCCGGCGCGGAAGAACCGCACGCCCGGCTGGACGCGCTCATGGCCATCATGACCACCCTGACCGATACCTGCGTGCTGAACCGGGGAGGCATGGCGGCGCTTACCGCCATGCACCAGGGCGCGGCGGCGGTATTGGCGGCGGGCGGCACCGGTCATCCGGCCGGGCGAGCTGCGCTGGCGGCGCTTGAACGGCGCATGCTGGCGGACAATGCCTCGCCGGGCGGCGCGGCCGACCTGCTGGCGGCCACTTTTTTCCTCGATTGGGTTAGCGCCTGATCATCTACATCATCAAGAGGATGTTATGGAACGAATCGAACTGCATTTTCCGGCCGGTGACGCCTTACCCGCCAAGGCACTGGCCGGCGTGGTGGGCTCCGGCGATCTGGAGGCGATATATCAGCCGGCCGCGGATCGGTCGCTGCGCGTTATCATCACCACATCGGTGGACGGCGGCGGACAGCGTTGGCAACACCTGTTCGAACGGGTCGGCAATGCGCACGCCCTCCCGTCCGGACGCCTGGACATTAATGATTTTGGCGCCACGCCGGGCGTGGCCCGTCTTAGAATCGAACAGGTTTTCGAGGAGGCCAGCCATGTCTGAACGCATCAGTTTCATTGAGTTGGGCGCCCGGCAGCGCGCCCGCGCCATGCTCGACCAGGGCAGCTTTCGCGAGCTGCTGGGCCCGTATGAGCACATTACCTCGCCGTGGCTTGAGCCGCAGGGCATCGTTCCGCAGGCGGACGACGGCATGGTGGTGGCCAAGGGGACCATTGAGGGCAAACCCACCGTGGTGGTGGCGATTGAGGGCGCGTTCCAGGGCGGCAGCATGGGCGAGGTGTCCGGCGCTAAAATGGCCGCGGCCCTGGAGCTGGCGGCCGAGGATAACCGCAACGGCATAGCCACCCAGGCGGTGTTGATGCTGGAAACCGGCGGCGTGCGCCTGCAGGAGGCCAACCTGGGCCTGGCGGCCATCGCCGATATCCATGCCGCGATCGTTGATTTGCGCCGCTATACGCCGGTTATCGGCATCGTGGCCGGCACCGTGGGCTGCTTTGGCGGCATGTCGATCGCCGCCGCGCTGTGCAGCCGGCTTATCGTCACGCGCGAGGCCAGGCTGGGCCTGAACGGGCCGCAGGTCATTGAGCAGGAGGCCGGTATTGAGGAATACGATTCCCGCGATCGGCCGTTTATCTGGAGCCTCACCGGCGGCGAAACGCGTTACCAGGCCGGTTTTGTCGACGCGCTGGCGGCGGATTCCCTGGCCGAGGTGAAACAGGCCACGCTGGCGTTCCTGCGCCAGGGCGTGCCCGCTCGGCTGCGTACCGACGACTACCTTGCCTATCTGGACCGGCTCAATCAATTCGATACCCGCAAACAAGTGGATAAACAGCAGGTTCTGGCGCTGTTTACCCGGGAGGATCGCGTATGAACAGCACCTATCTGAGCCGGGGGGATTATTGGTTCTCCCTGCTGGCCGACGGCGCGCGCAAGCGTCAGGGACAATGCGCCTCGGTTAACGTCGCCGACGGCATATTAAACCAGGGTCCGGTGCGCTATATCGCCGTGGTGCCCGATGCCGCTAATCACTACCCGCGCGCGGCGCGCGGCGAGGTCGGCTTACTGGAAGGCTGGACGCTGGCCGAGGTGGTAGACGAGGCCGTCCGCGAAGATAAGGATAATGCCGTTAAACGCGCCATCGTGGCGGTGGTGGATGTGCCCAGCCAGGCCTACGGCCGCCGTGAGGAAGCCTTCGGCATCCACCAGGCGCTGGCGGGAGCCGCCGCGGCGTATGCCCAGGCGCGCCTGGCCGGTCACCCGGTGATTGCGCTAATTGTCGGTAAAGCCATGTCCGGCGCTTTCCTGGCTCACGGCTATCAGGCCAATGAAATGATCGCGTTTAACGATCCGGCGGTAATGGTACACGCCATGGGCAAGGAGTCCGCCGCCCGCATCACCCTGCGCTCGGTGGAGGCGCTGGAAAAACTGGCCCGGACCATCCCGCCGATGGCCTACGACATTAAAAACTACGCCACCCTGGGCCTGCTGGCTCAACTGATGGATATCCGTGATGCCGATAAGGCCGGCGATGACGAGCTGGCCCAAGTGCGCGCCGCGCTCTGCCAGGCCATCAACCGGGCGCGGGAGCGGGGCACGGGCCTGGGCCACCGGCAGGGCGCGGAAAACCGGCACAGCTCTTCGCTTGTCAGGGAACGCATGCGCCAGGAATGGTAGTGCCGAACCAGCACCGGTAACACCTGCCGTTCCCCGCCGTCCGGCGCGGGTCCGGGATAGCGTTGGCGCTGTCCCGGTCCGACGCGCGCCGACGGCGGGGGAACGTACCATAAAAATCACATCGCGCCGGTGCTGAATTTGTATTTTATTGCTTAATTTCAGGCGGTTATATGACCTATATTATTATTCACGCCCTGGCGCCGATCTTCGTGATCATGCTGCTGGGCTATTATGCCGGCAAAGCGAAAATGGTGGTGAACTCCAACGTTTCCTTGCTTAACGTATTCGTGATGGACTTTGCCTTACCCGCCGCGCTGTTCAGCGCCACGGTGCAGACCTCCTGGCACGGCATTATCTCGCAGTCGCCGCTGATCCTGCTGCTGGTGCTGTCCATGTGGATTGCCTACGCCGCGCTGTATTTTATCTGTACGCTGGGCTTTAAGAAATCACCACAGGATGCCGCGGTATTAACCCTGACGGTGGCCCTGCCGAACTACGCCGCGCTGGGCCTGCCGATTTTAGGCAGCGTGCTGGGTGAAACCCCCGGCACCTCGCTGTCGGTGGCGGTCTCCATCGCCTGCGGCTCGGTGTTGATGACGCCGTTCTGCCTGCTGATCCTTGAACGGGAAAAGGCGCGCGCCGGCGGCGAAAACCAGAAATCCACGCTGATGCTGCTGCCGGTGCTGATGTGGCGCTCGGTGACCAAACCCATCGTCTGGGGCCCGCTGCTGGGCGTGTTGCTTTCGGCCGTCGGGGTAAAAATGCCGGACATCGTGCTGGCGTCTATCAAGCCCCTGGGCCTGGCCGCCACCGCCTCGGCGCTGTTTCTGACCGGGGTGATCCTGTCCGCGCGCCAATTAAAGATTAACGCGCCGGTATTGCTGTCGTGCGTGACCAAAAACCTGGTGCAGCCGTTTATTACCTTGGGACTGCTGTATCTGTTCGGCATTACCGGCACGGTGGCGGTTACCGCGGTGCTGATGGTGGCGTTGTCGGCGGGCTTTTTCGGCATCGTGTTCGGCAACCGGTTCGGCGTACAGTCGCCGGATGCCGAGGCGACGTTATTAATCAGCTCCGTCCTCTGTATCCTGACCCTGCCGCTGTTTATTTCATTAAGCGCCGGTCTGTAGCCGGCGGGAGCGGGACCATGCCGATGCCCCGGCCGCACGACCTGTTATGGATTGATAGCCCGCGGCGGCTTATCTGGCGCCAGGCCGTGCCCGACTGGGCGGCGGCGCCATGGCCGGCGGCGCTGCCGCTGGTGGTGCGCCGCGACAGCTGCCCGAGCGGGCTGGTGCCGGTCGGCCTGCGCGGGGTGGGACGGTCGCAACGCGCCGCGGCCTGGATACCGGCAGAGGCCATCAGCCGCATCGCCACGCCGGAGGCGCTTTTCGCCCGCTTATCACCCGGCCTGCCCGCCGGCGCGCAGGCATTGCCGGTGATGCGCGCGCTGCGCCTGCTGGCGGCGGCGGACTGGCCCTGGACCTGGGGCGTTACCGGCAGTTGCGGTTATATGCTGGCCAGCGGATTGCCCGTCAGCCGGCCGGACAGCGATCTGGATCTGCTGATACGTTGCCCTCATCCGGTGGCGGCCGGGGACTTCGCCGCGCTGCTGAAAATATTGCCGTCGATGCCCTGCCGGGCGGATATCCAACTGGAAACCCCGCGCGGCGGCTGCGCGCTGCTGGAATGGCTGCGCGGCGGCAGGGTGATGGTAAAGACCGCGCGCGGCCCCGAACTGACGGATGATCCCTGGGAAACCGGCCATCAGCACCCAACCGGAGTATAACGGCCTATGAAAATTTTACTGACGTTTCCCGGCCAGGGGCCGCAGGTCCCCGGCATGCTGCACCACCTGCCCATGGATGACGACACGCGCCGTATGCTGGATAGCGCGTCGGCCATCCTGGGCGAACCGGTGCTTGACCTCGACAGCGCGGACGCGCTGCGCGCCACGCGCGCCGTACAGATTTGCCTGTTTATCGCGGGCGTGGTTTACGCCCGGCAAATCCTGCGCGCCGGCGTGCGGGTGGATTTTACCAGCGGGCTTTCCATCGGCGCCTTCCCGGCGGCGGTCAGCGCCGGGGCGCTGGAGTTTGATGCCGGACTGCGGCTGGTGGCCCTGCGCGGTGAGCTGATGGAGCGGGCCTATCCCCACGGCTACGGCCTGTCGGCCATCAGCGGACTGCTCCAGCCGCAGCTTGAGCGCATTATCGCCCTGGTACATCGGCCGGATAATCCGGTGTTCCTGGCCAATCTCAACGCCGAAGACCAGTTTGTCATTGCGGGAAGCGAGGCGGCCATGGCGCAAACCTGCGCCCTGTGCCGTGAACAGGGCGCGGCGCGCACCCGACGCCTGGCGGTCAGCGTGCCGTCGCACTGCGCACTGCTTGGCGAACCGGCGCTAAAGCTTGCCGAGGCCATGGCCGGGGTCAGGCTCCGGCGTCCGGATATCGCCTACCTGAGCGGCAGCACCGGTCGCGTGTTGTGGCAACCGGAACGTATCGCCGAGGATCTGGCGCTGAATATGGCGCGGCCGGTACACTGGCGCGACGCCATGGTCAGCGCCTATGAGCGCGACGTGCGCCTGGCGGTGGAAATGCCGCCGGGCGCGGTGCTGACCGGCCTGACCAAACGCGTGATGGAACAGGGCGAGGCCATTGCCTTCAGCCAGAATCCCCTGTCGCTGATAGCGGCGCTGGCCGGGCGGCTGACGCGCCGCTAAGCGGTGCCGCCATGGTCGAGCGCATACATGCGTCCTTCCGCCACCAGCGCCAGCATATCGGGGTCGTGCTCGCGGCTGCGGGCAAACACCAGGGCGATGGTCTGGCGCATTTGATAGGGCGACGCCAGCGCCATCAGGCGCACCGAGTGTTCATAAATGCGCTTCATGCGGCCCGGCAGCAGGGTATGGCCTACCCCCGCCTGCACCAGGTTAATCATCGAGAAAATATCATTGACCCGGGTTACGATATGCGGCTCGAATCCGGCGATATGAAACGCCTCCTGGAAACCGTGATAGGTGGCGAATCCTTCGGTGAGCGAAACGAATTTTTCGTCTTTGAAATCGCGCAAATCCGCCGGCCCCTCGACATAAAGGCGGGACGACGCGGGAGCGGCGAGATAGATATCATCAATAAACAGCGGCAGGGTCTCAAAACGGGCCGGATCGATCTGCGTGTCGCTGACCGAAATCAGGATGGCGTCCAGTTGCTGATCCTCAAGCTTCGCCAGCAGATCCTGGTTGGACCCCATCAGCAGCTCCAGCTCCAGTTCCGGCCGGCGCAGTTTCAAACCCATAATCAGCCGGGGAATGGTATCAAGCGTCAGTGAATACATGGTGCCAAGCTTCAGCCGGCCCTGGCCGATGCCGCCGCATTTACGGGTTTCGTCGATACCCTTGCGCATCAGATCCGAGACCTCGCGGGCATACTCGGCCAGGGTCTCGGCGGCGGGCAGCGGCGTAAGATTACGTCCCTGATGGATAAACAACGGGCAGCGCACGCCTTCTTCCAGGGTATGCAGGGCGCGATGGACGCTGACCGTGCTTAATCCCAGCAGGTCGGCGGTGCGGCTGATATTGCGCTTATCCATAAATGCCAGGAAAATCTCCAGCTTACGGAAGGTGATATCGTTATCGATCATGACAGGGGTCCCATCCCGGCGGGGAAAAAGAGTGGGGAACGGGCTGCTGCGAAACCGGCGGCGTGGATCAGGCGAGGGTTTCCAGCCAGAAAAATTGATACGGCGCCAGGTCAAGCGGAGTATCGCCCGTCAATAACCGATAATTTACCACGTCCCGGTAGCGTCCCGGCGGTAAAGTGCAGGCCATGCTTTTGCCGCCAAGGTTAAAAACGCACAAAATAGCCTGCCGGGCGGCGCGCCGGTAAAAGGCAAACAGCGCGTTATCCCATTCCAGCACTTCCATGGCGGCGTCCGGATGAAAGGCCGGCTGTCCCCGGCGCCGTTGGATCAGATCGCTTAAGTGATGAAACACCCGCGAGCGCAGTGAGGTTTCGTCGGCAAGGGCCGCTTCAATAGCCTTCAGCGGATATTTTTCCCGGTTTACCGCGCGGTTATAACCGGCCGCCTTTACCCCTTCGTAATCATTGCGCGATCCCAGGATGCTTTGGATATAGACCGCCGGCACGCCGGGAAACGCCAGTAAAATCGCGTGCGCCAGCAAAAAACGCGCCAGGCGCGTATCGTCGGTGTCCTGGCGGCGGTTCAGGGCGTCGAGAAAGGTCACGTTGATTTCATACGGACTGGTGGTGCCGTCGGTATTTTGTTTATACGACACCAGCGCCCCTTCGGATTCCAGATCGCGCACCAGGCTGTTGATCTCCACTTCCGGCAGGATGCCGCGCACCGGATTCATGCCAACGCCGTCGTGGGAGGCCAGGAAATTAAAAAACGTGATGTGATGATTGCGGATATCAAGCGTTGCCGCCCACTGGCGCAAGGCGCGGCTGCTGCCATTGTGGATGGCGTGCAGCACCAGGGGAGGCAGAGGGAACTGATACACCATCTGCGCTTCATCCTGGCCATTGCCGAAGTAGCTGATATTGTCCTTATGCGGCACATTGGTCTCGGTGATGATAACCGTGCCGGGCGCCACTTCGTTAACGATAGCGCGCATCAGCTTGACCAGCAAATGGGTCTTGGGCAGGTGGATGCATCGGGTGCCGATTTCCTTCCACAGATAACCCACCGCGTCGAGGCGAATATAATCCGCTCCCTGCGTCAGATAATGCAGCAACACCCCGATGATGCTTATCAGTACATTGGGATCGGCAAAATTAAGATCCACCTGATCGGCGCTAAAGGTGGTCCACAAATAGCGGGTTTCACCCTCCTTCTTCATGGTAAAGGGCGTTAACAGCGGCGAGGTGCGCGGACGGGTCACGCTGGTTAGATCGGTGGCGGGGGGCACATTGATGAAAAAATTCTCAAAACCCGTCTGCTGTTCCCGGTAGCCGGCAAGCCATGTACTGTGCGCGGAAATATGATTGCAGACGAAATCGAACATCAGCCGGGTGGACTGATTAAGCCGGCTGATATGTTGCCAACTGCCGACAATGGGGTTGACCTGGTGGTAGTCGATAACCGAAAAGCCATCGTCGGAGGAATAGGGATAAAACGGTAAAAGATGCACCAGGTTAAACGTAGACTGGAGCCATTGTTCAAAAAAGGTGGTAAGGGTCGCCAGGGTGGGCTGTTCCGCCGCCATAAACTGATCGGCATAGGTTATCAGCACGACGTCCTGCTCATCCCAGTGTAATTTTCGCGGCTGCTGTTGCGTCGACTTGGCAAAGCTGATTTTGCTCTTGATGGTGTCCAGCTGCGCCTGGGTAAGGGATGAGGGGTAAATCTCTGCAAGTAACCGGGTAATGGCTTCCATCATGGCACCTTGTAAAAGTGACGACGTCCTGAAACAGCATGACCGTGGCGTTGACGCCATGTTGTCAATGTAGCCATTTGCAAGAAAAGCGCAAACCCTGTTCCTTATCCGTTAGACAGCCTGCGGGGCTATATCGCCAGCGCCGCGCCGATAAACAAACGAATTAACAGTGGGTTATGGCCACGGCGGCCCCGTGGCGGCGGAAAAGGGGAATTCTCATTTGCGGAGCAGTCCGATACCGGAGGGCGCTGAAGGCGGGGTGGCGCCGGCCCGGTGTACGCGCCGGACGCCGTTAATCCCGTGATGGCGCGCGCCGGCAACCCGCGTCGGCGGGCGGCTTGGTATTCGGCGCGTTCGGCCGGTATAACGGCGTGTGGCATTTACCGTCCTGGGGACAGCGCCGGCACCCGGATGCGGCGGGGCGGCGGAGCCGCTCGCCGGCCAAAGGCAAGCCAACCGCAAAATAGCGGCGCGTCAGATAAAGCGCCGCGATAAACAGCAGGTTGAACAGCAGGACCATGCCCATACAGATCGCGCTGTAAGCCGGGTGCGCGCTGAACGTCGCCGCCTGGTAAAACAGGGTGGACAGGGAATAAGCGACGTTAACGCCCCAAACGATGGACAGGGCCATCCAGCCCCGGCTGCTTTCCCGGGCGATGGCGCCCATGACCGATACGCAGGGAACATAGAGCAGCACAAAAATCAGGTAACTGTAGGCGGCAACCGGGGTGCCGAATTTGCCGGCCATGACGCCCATGGAACCGCCGTTCATCTCGCCGTCGCCTTTGCTGGCCTCGATCGGGTTGGCCAGCACGCTGACGCTGAAGGTGTCTTTCAGGTTGCGCCACGTTTCGGTCAGCGCGCGGGTCAGCTCCGCCGCCAGATCAAAATCCTGCGGCTCGAAGGGCGAGGCGGCGAGATGTTCGGCGGTGTAAAGGGTATTCAACGTGCCGACCACCACTTCCTTGGCCATGGCGCCGGCCACCAGGCCCACCGTGGCCTGCCAGTTATCGGCATGCGCGCCCATCGGCGCCAGCAGCGGCGTCAGCGCTTTACTGACCGACGCCAGCGCCGAGTCGTTGATATCACCCACCGCCGCGCCGCGCAGCGAAAAACCGTTGAGCGCGCCGATAAACATGCTGGCGACGATAATTACCTTGCCCGCGCGCAGCACAAATCCCTGCAGTTTTTGCCAGGTTTGCAACAGCAGGCTTTTAACATGCGGCACGTGGTAAACCGGCAGCTCCATAATAAACGGCATGGCCTCGCCGCGCATAATGGTGTATTTCAGCATCAGTCCGGTCAGCACCGCGACGACGATGCCGAGCAGATAAAGCGAAAAGACCACCGTCGCGCCCTCCTGGCCGAAAAACGCCGCCGCAAAGACCGCGAAAATCGCCAGCCGCGCGCCGCAGGACATAAAGGGCGCCATCATGATGGTGATCAGGCGTTCGCGATGGGCGTCCAGCGTGCGCGCCCCCATCACCGAGGGAACGTTGCAGCCGAAGCCGACAATCAGCGGCACGAATGATTTCCCCGGCAGCCCGAGCGCCTGCATCATCCGGTCCATGACAAACGCCGCGCGCGCCATATAACCCGAATCTTCCAAAAAGGAGAGGAACAGGTACATCATGCCGATTTGCGGAATCAGCGGCAGCACCGTATTAATGCCCCCGCCGACGCCCTGGGCCAGGAACACCGTCAGAAAGCGCGGCAAAGCCAGCGTGTGGCCGAGCCATTGGATGCCGTCGATACACAGGGCGGCGGAGCCGATGTCAAACAGCGGCTGCAGCGCGCCGCCGACGTTAATGGCCAGCAGGAACATCAGGTACATGACGAAAAAGAAGATGGGCACCCCGAGCCAGCGGTTGAGCAACAGGGCGTCGAGCCTGGCGGTCATGGCGTTTGCCGCCGTCAGATGGCTGTTGCTGACCGCGGAGCAGATCTCGGCGATGCCGCGATACCGGGCATCGGCGATCAGCAGCGACGGATCCCCGGCAAGCTGTTCCGTCATCCGGTTTAGCGGATTGTCAGCGGCGCTGAAGCGGGCGCGGGCGTAAATGTCTCCCTCCAGCAGTTGCAGCGCCAGCCAGCCGCGCCGGGCCATGGGCAGATCGGGAGGCAGCAGGGGCATAAGCTGCCGCACCGCGCGCAGGATGGCTGCGGGATAAACCGTTTGGAACGGCGCCTCCGGCGGCCGCGTTCCCAGGATTATCGCCTGTTTCAACGCGCCGATTCCCCTGGCGCGGGTGGAAACCAGCGCCACCACCGGACAACCGAGCCTCCGGGACAGCATGGGGATGTCAATCACCACCCGCTGGCTTTCGGCGATATCCAGCATGTTCAGCGCCACGATACAGGGAATGCCCAGCTCCAGGATCTGCATGGTCAGGTACAGGTTGCGCTCAAGATTGGAGGCATCGACCACATTGACCAGCACATCGGCTTCCCCTGCGGATATAAACCGGCAGGCGATTTGCTCGTCAAGCGAGGACTGGCGCGACAGGGTGGTCAATGAATAGGTGCCTGGCAAATCAATGACACTAACCTGGTGACCCGCGCTGATAAAAAAGCCCTCTTTGCGTTCAACCGTCACGCCGGCCCAATTGCCGACGCGCTGGCGCGCGCCGGTTAATTGATTGAACAAGGTGGTTTTGCCGGCGTTCGGGTTACCGATTAAACCC
The DNA here is from genome assembly GCF_036398755.1 of Acerihabitans sp. Lineage (NCBI taxonomy): Bacteria > Pseudomonadati > Pseudomonadota > Gammaproteobacteria > Enterobacterales > Pectobacteriaceae > Acerihabitans > Acerihabitans sp. The sequence goes on from NZ_DASWOM010000087.1 coordinate 97,929, forward strand.
ATGATGAGCTTTTTCATAGCCTGTAAATATCCATAAACAGCAAAGATCCCTGGGTCGGGCGGACCGCGCTTGGCGTTAAGACAGGGGGGCGGACGGCCGGGTCAGGCCTGGACGGCCAGTTTCAGCTGGGATAAGTCTTTCCTGCGCACCGCCAGTTGCGCCCGGCGCGTTTCTATTTGGATCGGGTCGCCCAGCGGCGCCAGGCGGATGACCTCAAATGAGGAACCGGGCAGCATGCCCAGCGACAATAGTTTTTGCCGGTATGCCGGGCTTATCTCTGCGGCATAGCCGATGATTTTATAATGGTGGTGGGGTAAAAGATGCATATTACCTTCTTTAACTATTCTCGTCTCGCATTGCGCCGGGAATCAAGATCGGGCCAAATAACCGTAAATTTGCTTTATATTATTGTCTCTTTTTAACATTAATAGCCTATATTGGCAAATGAAAATTATTCGTAAATAGCTTTTCTCTGATGGGCTGGATGCATTTAAATAATCATAATTATTTTTAAATAATATTAATGTATTATTAATATAATATATTCATTAAATAATTGGTGATATCAAAAGGCTATTAACCCCAGAACCCGGTAACGAATATTGACGGGATGAAATAAGATTGTTAAATAATGATCCCAACCAAGAGCGGTCCGCCATGCAAGCTGCGCATGGCGTAATCGGTGCCGGCGTGTTAGCGATAACCGGCACCGCGTGGTGATGGCCCTAGCGTTTTTTGCCGAGCGCTGCGGCCAGGGCATCGCCCAGCACGCTGTTGCCGGCGCCGGACTGGCCGCCGGGGCGGGGTTTGGCCGCCGGGCGCGCGGGCGCGTCGCGCCGCTTATCGCCGCCGTCGCGACGGCTTGCGGTTTCGCCCGGCTGCTCGTCCAGGCGCATGGTCAGGGCGATACGCTTGCGCGGCAAATCCACGTCCATCACCTTCACTTTAACGATATCCCCGGCCTTGACCACTTTATGCGGGTCCTCGACAAAGCTCGCCGAGAGCGAGGAGATATGCACCAGGCCGTCCTGATGCACGCCGATATCCACAAACGCGCCGAAGTTGGTCACATTGGTGACGGTGCCTTCCAATATCATGCCCAGCGTTAAATCCTGCAGGGTTTCCACACCCTCGGCGAAGGTGGCGGTCTTGAATTCCGGCCGCGGATCGCGTCCCGGTTTTTCCAGTTCCCGGATAATATCGGTCACGGTGGGCAGGCCGACGCGTTCATCGGTAAAACGCACCGGGTCGATGGCGCGCAGCGCGCCGGCGTTGCCCAACAGGGCGTCCAGCGACAGCTCGGTGGCCTTGAGGATGCGCTCGACCACCGGATAGCTCTCCGGATGCACCGTGGAGGCGTCCAGCGGATTGTCGCCATGGTTGATGCGTAGGAATCCGGCGCATTGCTCAAAGGCTTTAGGCCCGAGCCGGCCGACTTTCAGCAGTTGGTTGCGATCGCGGAAGCGGCCGTTTTCGTCGCGCCAGTTGACGATATTCTGCGCCATCATGCGCGTCAGCCCCGCCACCCGGGTCAGCAGCGGCACGGACGCGGTATTCAGATCCACGCCGACGGCGTTCACACAGTCTTCGACCACCGTATCGAGCTTTTTCGCCAGCAGGCTTTGGCTGACGTCGTGTTGATACTGGCCGACGCCGATGGATTTGGGATCGATCTTGACCAGCTCCGCCAGCGGGTCTTGCAAACGGCGGGCGATGGACACCGCGCCGCGCAGCGATACGTCAAGGTCGGGAAATTCCAGCGCCGCCAGCTCCGAGGCGGAATAGACCGACGCGCCGGCCTCGCTGACGATCACCTTCTGCGCGGTAACCTTGGGGAACTGCTCCTTGACCTGGGCAAAAAAGCGTTCGGTCTCCCGCGATGCGGTGCCGTTGCCGATGGCCACCAGCTCCACCTGATGCTTCAGGCACAGGGCCGCCACCGCCGCCACGGCTTTTGCCGTCTGGCCGGTATGAGGATAGATGGTATCGGTGGCCACCAGTTTGCCGGTGGCGTCCACCACCGCGACCTTCACGCCGGTGCGCAGCCCCGGATCCAGGCCCATGGTCGGGCGCAGGCCCGCCGGCGCCGCCATCATCAGGTCGTGCATATTACGGGCGAACACCTGGATGGCCTCTTCCTCGGCCTTTTCGCGGATGCTGCCCATCAGTTCGGTCTCCAGATGCAGCAGGATCTTGATGCGCCAGGTCCAGTTGATCACCGCCCGGCGCCAGGCGTCGCCCGGCGCCTGATTGAGGCGCACCTGCAGATGATCGATAATCATCTGCTCGCAATGGCTTTCACGCGGCGGCTCGTCGGTGTGGGGATCGGCGTTCAGGGACAGTTGCAAAATGCCTTCGTTACGGCCGCGGAACATGGCGAGCGCGCGATGGGAGGGCACCTGCGCCAGCGGCTCATGGTGGGCAAAATAATCGCGGAACTTGGCGCCTTCTTCTTCTTTACCGGTGATGACGCTTGCCGCCAGATGGGCGTTTTTCCACAGATAATGGCGTATTTTCGCCAACAGCGCGGCGTCTTCGGCAAAACGTTCCATCAGGATATAGCGCGCGCCGTCCAAAGCCGCCTTGACATCGGCCACGCCGTTTTCGGCGTTGACATAGGCCGCCGCCACGTCTTCCGGCGGCCGGCTGGCATCTTGCCATAAGGTCTCGGCCAACGGCTCGAGGCCGGCTTCCAGGGCGATTTGCCCGCGGGTGCGGCGTTTAAGCTTATAGGGCAGGTAGAGATCTTCGAGCTCGGTTTTGTTCAGCGTGCCGTTGATGGCCGTCGCCAGCTGTTCGCTCAGCTTGCCCTGATCGTCGATGGCTTTGAGAATGGTCTGACGCCGTTCTTCAAGCTCGCGCAGGTAGCCGAGACGGGTTTCCAACTGGCGCAGCTGGGTATCGTCCAGCCCGCCGGTCACCTCTTTACGATAGCGCGAGATAAAAGGCACGGTGTTGCCTTCATCCAGCAGGCGGATAGCGGCGTCGACCTGCTCTGGGCGGGCTTTCAGCTCGGCGGCAATAAGGCGATTCAAAGGATCATTCATCATTCTGTTTTGGTCGTCATCACGTTATGGGTTACTTATGCAGTGGACAGTTATACGTATTGCTTCGCCAAAATGCCAGTTATCTGACCTATGCGCGGGAGGTAAGCGGCGAAAATTGCCGGTTTGTTCAACAAGCCGCGTCGGGAATGCGGCCATGGGCGCCGGCGCCGCGCCGCGAGGCGGCGGACTATGGTATATTTCACCTGTCCGGCTTCTAACTTTGGCTAAACGGTCCAGATGAAAACCAATTTAATTACCCGTCAGGGCTATCAGGAACTGCAGGAAGAGCTAGATCATCTTTGGAAGCGCTATCGGCCCGAAATCACGGAAAAGGTTTCCTGGGCCGCCAGTCTTGGCGATCGCAGCGAAAATGCCGATTATCATTACAACAAAAAAATCCTGCGTGAAATCGATCGCCGGGTACGCTATTTGCGCCGGGTGCTGAAGGAAGCGCGGGTGGTGGATTATTCGCCGCAGCAGGAAGGCCGGGTATTTTTCGGCGCCTGGGTGGAGGTGGAAAATGAGCAGGGCGAGCAACTGCGCTTTCGGATAGTCGGACCGGATGAGATCTTCAAGCATAAATCCTATATTTCCATTGATTCGCCCATGGCGCGGGCCTTAATCAAAAAAGCGGTGGACGACGAGGCGGTGGTCGCCACGCCCACCGGCCTGAAAACCTGGTATGTGAATAACATTTCCTATCAGGCGGCGTTGGAGAAATAAATGAAATATGCGCAATATAAGCCCGCTAAGGTTTACTTTGCCGGGACTAGAGTGAACAATCATCCTGCCCGGGCGGTTTAATTATCGTCACGCCGGCAATTGTGGATAAATACCGGTAAAGGCCGGCAATAATCGTCATAAAGCGCTTTTTTTTGGCGTAAGTGTGGATAACTACGTATTTCCATATGCTTTGTAACAATTTTGCTTAGAATATACACCTGAAACCGCTGTCAGTGCCTTACAGGTTTCTGAACAATACGCTTACGGGCGTATCGCCTTTGGGAGAGAGAACAATGCAAGAGAATTACAAGATTTTGGTCGTCGACGACGATATGCGTTTAAGGGCACTGCTGGAGCGTTATTTAACCGAGCAGGGGTTCCAGGTGCGCAGCGTCGCCAACGCCGAGCAGATGGATCGCCTACTGACGCGCGAATCCTTTCACCTGATGGTCCTGGACCTGATGCTGCCAGGCGAGGACGGACTGTCCATTTGCCGCCGTCTGCGCAGCCAGAGCAATCCGATGCCGATCATTATGGTTACGGCCAAAGGCGAGGAGGTGGATCGGATTGTCGGACTGGAAATCGGCGCGGACGACTATATTCCCAAACCCTTTAATCCCCGCGAACTGCTGGCGCGTATCCGCGCGGTGCTCAGGCGCCAGGCCAATGAGCTGCCGGGCGCGCCTTCGCAGGAAGAGGCGATTATCGCCTTCGGTAAGTTCAAGCTCAACCTCGGCACCCGCGAGATGTTTCGCGAGGATGAGCCGATGCCGCTGACCAGCGGTGAATTCGCGGTGCTGAAGGCGCTGGTCAGCCATCCCCGCGAGCCGCTCTCGCGCGATAAGCTGATGAACCTGGCCAGGGGCCGCGAATACAGCGCCATGGAGCGCTCCATTGACGTGCAGATTTCCCGTTTGCGCCGCATGGTCGAGGAAGATCCCGCCCATCCGCGTTATATCCAGACCGTTTGGGGTTTGGGATACGTATTCGTGCCGGACGGCAGTAAAGCATGAGGCGATGGCGCTTCTCTCCGCGCAGTTCTTTTGCACGGAGTTTGCTGTTGATCGTTACCCTGCTGTTTGTCAGCCTGGTGACGACCTATCTTGTGGTACTGAACTTCGCGATATTACCCAGCCTGCAACAATTTAATAAAGTGCTGGCGTACGAAGTGCGCATGCTGATGACCGATCGTCTGCAGCTTGAGGACGGTACATTGCTGGAAGTCCCGCCGGCGTTCCGGCGCGAGATTTACCGGGAGTTGGGCATTTCCCTTTATACCAATGCGGCGGCCGAGGACAGCGGTCTGCGTTGGGCGCAACATTATGAATTCCTGAGCCAGCAGATGGCGCAGCAGCTTGGCGGACCCACCGACGTGCGCGTGGAGGTGACCAAGAATTCTCCGGTGGTGTGGCTTAAGACCTGGCTGTCGCCGGATATTTGGGTGCGCATTCCGTTAACTGAAATCCATCAGGGCGATTTTTCGCCGTTATTCCGCTATACCCTGGCCATTATGCTGCTGGCGATAGGCGGCGCCTGGTTGTTTATCCGCATGCAAAACCGTCCGCTGGTGGACCTGGAGCACGCCGCGCTGCAGGTGGGTAAAGGCATTATCCCGCCGCCGCTGCGCGAATACGGCGCCTCGGAGGTGCGTTCGGTGACCCGGGCCTTTAACCAGATGACCTCCGGCGTGAAGATGCTGGCCGACGATCGTACCTTGCTGATGGCCGGCGTCAGCCACGATTTGCGCACGCCGTTGACGCGTATCCGGCTGGCCACGGAGATGATGAGCGCCGGGGACGGCTATCTGGCCGAGTCTATCAATAAAGATATCGAAGAATGTAACGCCATCATCGAGCAATTTATCGATTATCTACGCACCGGGCAGGAGATGCAGACTGAGCTTGCGGATCTGAACGGCATTCTGGCGGAAGTGGTGGCGGCCGAAAGCGGTTATGAGCGTATTATTGAAACCGCCCTGTTCGATGAGGAGCTGGTGGTTAACGTCAATCCATTGTCGATTAAACGGGCGGCGGTGAATATGGTGGTTAACGCCGCCCGGTACGGTAACGGCTGGATCCGGGTGAACAGCGGTCGGGACACGCATCGGGTCTGGTTTGAGGTGGAGGACGACGGACCGGGCATTGAGCCTTCACAGCTAAAATATTTGTTCCAGCCGTTCGTGCGCGGCGATAGCGCCCGCAGCACCAGCGGCACCGGGCTTGGCCTGGCTATCGTGCAGCGGATTGTCGATGCCCACGACGGCGCGCTGGATATCGGCGTCAGCGAGCGCGGCGGCCTGCGCATTCGGGCTTATCTGCCGTTGCCGGTGAGTACCCATGACGTTCCTGCCGGGGCCTCGGCACGCAAGACGGCATGATCGCGGCGCGTGAGCGCCCATAGCGGCCAAAAAAATGCCCCCGGTTTCGGGGGCATTCCGTTTGCAGGTTAACGCCGGTTCAAGTCCGGCGTCGGCGGGCCTACCGTGCTTAGAGCGCCGGTCCCGCTTTAACCAGCGCCTTGCCTGCCGGTGTGTCGGTGTATTTGTCGAAGTTGGTGATAAAACGTTTAGCCAGATCCTCGGCTTTTTCTTGCCACAGTCCCGGTTCGGCGTAGGTTTGGCGCGGATCGAGTATATGGCTGTCGACGCCGGCCAGCGCCATCGGCACCGCCAGGTTGAATACCGGCAGCGTGATGGTTTCCGCGTCGTCGATATCGCCGCTCAGGATGGCGTTGATAATCGCCCGGGTATCCTTGATGGAAATGCGTTTGCCCGTGCCGTTCCAGCCGGTATTGACCAGATAGGCCTTGGCGCCGGCGGCGTTCATGCGTTTGGCCAGCACCTCGGCGTACTGGGTCGGGTGCAGCGACAGGAACGCCGCGCCGAAGCAGGCCGAGAAGGTGGGGGTCGGCGCGGTAATGCCGCGTTCGGTGCCGGCGAGCTTGGCGGTAAAACCGGAGAGGAAATGGTATTGCGCCTGTTCCACGGTCAGCCTGGCCACCGGCGGCAGCACGCCGAAGGCGTCGGCTGTCAGGAAGATGACCTTTGAGGCATGGCCCGCTTTCGATACCGGTTTGACAATATTGTCGATATGGTAGATTGGGTAGGACACGCGGGTATTTTCGGTTTTGCTGCCGTCGTCAAAGTCCACGCTGCCGTCGGCCCTGACCACTACGTTCTCCAGCAGCGCGTCGCGGCGGATGGCGTGGAAAATTTCCGGCTCGGCCTCTGGCGACAAATGTATGGTCTTGGCGTAGCAGCCGCCCTCGAAGTTGAATACCCCGTCGTCATCCCAGCCGTGTTCGTCGTCGCCGATAAGCCGGCGCAGCGGATCGGTGGAGAGCGTGGTTTTTCCGGTACCCGAGAGACCGAAGAAGACGGCGACATCGTCGTCGACGCCGACGTTGGCCGAGCAATGCATGGAGGCGATGCCCTTTAGCGGCAGCAGGTAGTTCATGATCGAGAACATGCCCTTCTTCATTTCGCCGCCGTACCAGGTGCCGCCTATCAACTGCATGCGCTCCGTGAGGTTGAAGGCGATAAAGTTTTCCGAGTGCATGCCCTGCTGTTGCCAGTCCGGATTGGTGCACTTGGCCCCGTTCATGACCACAAAGTCAGGTTTGAATCCGATCAGTTCTTCATCGGACGGACGGATAAACATGTTTTTGACGAAATGCGCCTGCCAGGCCACTTCGGTAATAAAGCGCACTTTTAACCGGCTGTTTTCGTTGGCGCCGCAAAATGCGTCAACGATAAACAGGCGTTTGCCGGACAGTTGATTACCGACTAATTGCTTAAGCTGGCTCCAGGTCTCCTGGCTGAGCGGATGATTGTCGTTGTTGCCTTTGCCCTGATCCGACCACCATAAGGTATCGCGCGTGACGTCGTCGCGCACCAGGTATTTGTCCTTCGGCGATCGGCCGGTAAAGACACCGGTATCGACGGCCACGGCCCCGGTGCTGGTGACGGTGCCGCGCTCAAATCCTTGCAGGGAACCTGCGGTTTCTTCCTGGAACAATAATGCAAAATCCGGGTTGTAAATCACCTCGCTACAGTTAGTAATGCCATAGCCGACCAGGTCTTGCGCGTTGATACCATGACTTGCCATAAGACGACTCCTTAGCTTTAAATTATTACCTGTAGCGATTGTAAGGTTTACCGGGTGGTTCACCGAGAGGTGGGTCATGAAATAACCTACGTCAGCAATTTTTACACCAATATGGGAGCTGACGCATAAATAAAGCTTCAGCATGCGCTAACATCGGCAAGTATATTTGTTTTTTAACCGCCGGCGGCGGTATTAGTGTAATTGTGTCTCAGGGCCGGCGCGGCCTGACTTTATCGCCGCCACATCCCCGGCGGTGAACACATAATGGCTGCCGCAGAAATCACAATGCATATCGATGTTTTCGTCCTGATCGAGCATGTCGTCAAGCTCATGCTCCGGCAGCGTCAGCAACGCGTCAGCACAGCGCTGCCGGGAGCAGGTGCAAAGAAAATGCACGTCCTGCGGTGGAAAAAGCGACACCTTATCCTGATGATAGAGGCGATATAACACTTCATCCGCCGGCAGGGTGAGCAGTTCCTCCGTCTTGACCGTGGCGGTCAACTGCGCCAGATGGTCAAAGTCGTCGCGGCTGGCGTCGCCCGCGGGCAACACCTGGAGCAGCATGCCGGCGGCGGCGACCTGGCCGTTTACCTCGCCGGTGCGGATAAACAGGCGGGTCAGCAGCTGTTCCGACTGCAGGAAGTAATTTTCCAGGCAGTCGGCAAGATGCTCTCCCTCCAGACCCACCACGCCCTGGTAACGCTCGCCTTCGTCCGGGGTCAGCGTGATGACCAGGTAGCCGTTGCCGACCATTTGCCTGAGCGTACTGTTTTCGGCGATGTCGCCTTTTATCCGCGCCGTGCCGCGCATATTCTGCCGGTGGTCGCCATTAATCACCGCCATGCCCAGCGGCCCGTCGCCCTGCAATTGCATGGTTATCTCGCCGTTGAATTTAAGCGTGGCGGTCAGCAGGCTGGTGGCCACCAGCATTTCACCCAGCAGGTTTTTGACGCCGGGCGGGTAATCATGCTGTGCCAGGACCTGCCGGTAGGTATCATGCAATGAAACCAGTTCACCGCGCACGGCATAATCTTCAAATAGATAACGGTGCAGCTGGTCTTGTATGGTCATAATCCTCTCTCTTGCCGGGGCGGCGGGTTTATTCTCCCGACTCGCCGTATTTGAATTTTATCAGGTTGCGGCGTTCTTTTTTATCCGGTCGCCGGTCCGGGTGGGTCACGTTCTGGGCATTGATTCTGCGCGCGGCGGCCAGCTTTTCGCGTTTGGCCACGCTTTGCGCCGTTTCCTGGTAGAACAGTTGCGCTTCGCTGGCGGGCCGGCGCTGTACCGTCAGCGCGAGCACCACCACGGTACGTTCGTCATCACCCTGGCGCAGGGTGACCTCCGCGCCGCTCTCCATGATTTTGCCGGGTTTGGTGCGCTGTCCGTTGTAATGGACCTTGCCGCCATCCACCATCTCGCGGGCGATGGCGCGGGTTTTGTAAAAACGGGCCGCCCAGAGCCATTTATCGAGCCGGACGGCTTCGTCCCGCCCACCCTGGTCCTTGTCCTGGTTTTTCATCGTGCCTCCTGTGTGCCGGCCGGGGACGGTATAATCGCCGCCCGGTCCGCCTGGTGGATGCCGCGCCGGTATGCCGCGGGTGTCAGGATACCTTTGGTTATTATACCAGTGGTTGGCGGGTGACATGCAAATTCCATGCGCGCGCCGCGCCGTTAAAACCGGGACCCCGCGGGTTAAGGGTTAGCGCAGCGATTTTAACGCGACGGTGGGCAGGTTGGGATTGAAACAGCTTTCATAATAACGCTGTATATCCTGGGTGCGGTGCCGGCTTTTGGCCAGGCGCCGGCTTAGCATTATGGCGTTGACCAAGGCGATGACAATCAACATGAAGAGCAGCACGCTGGTGCCAAGGTAGCGCCAGACCGTGATGACATCGGGTTCGCTGTGCAGTGAGATATGGCGGGTGCCGTTGGCGTCGACGCTGATATTGGTAATGACCCCTTGGGCGCGGAAAGGGGTATGCAACAGCAGGGTGGAAAGGCGCTGTAGTTCACGCCATTGCGCCAGCCCGGTATAATCATTTAAAGGAGTGGCCGGCAACGGGTGGTCCACCAGCAGTTTTCCCTCATCGCTGTGAATGAGGAATCCGCCCGGGGAAGGGCTGTTAAGGGCATTGGTCGCCAGGCGTGTCTCGCCGGTGAAAATGGACGAGGTGGCGCTGGTCACCAGATTTTGCAGCGTTTCCGCGCTAACCGGGCGCAGCAGGACGTTGACGCCTTTAAGGGTGCCGGAGCGCGCCCGTTTCACAAGCGTCGGCCAATCCCGGCCGTTGGCCAGGTTGACCAGCGCGGCCTTGAGACGGCTGCAGGCGCTGTCGTTATGGCACAGGTCCTGCGTTTTCAATACGATATCCGCAAAATCATCCAATAGTATCATGCCGGATTTCTGGATGGCGGTCGCCAGGCCGGGATTGATCTTGGGGTCGGTAGCCTGCTCGGGATGCAGTTGGGCGTTGACGGTATTGAGCAACAGTATCGCCTTGTCCACCGTGTCGGACTCCGGCAAAGGCAAGGGTTCGGCGTTATTCCAATAAATGCTGGAGCAGTCGAAAGGCGCAAACGGGTCCCGGATGTCCGCGGGCAGGGAGGTATTGACGTAGCACATGCCCGAGCCTTGGGCGCGCAGCGTATCGCCAATGCGCAGCTGCGCCCCCGATAGCGTATTGACATCCGCCGCCTGGATATCCTGCGCGCCTTTTAACCAGGCGGTGCTTAGCGTCAGCGGCAGGGTCAGCGGCACGTATACCAGCAGCAGGCAGAGGATCAGGACCGAGCTGCACAGTAATACCAGATTGCCGCCAAAGCGCTGGAGCGGGAAATGCCGCACTTCATCGTGCAGGGAAAGGTATTTACCCTGCCGCACCACCTGTCGGTTGACATAGATGTCGACATCGGTCTTTTTACCCATGTCGTGGCCGATAAAAGGCAGCCAGTGGGGGGGGTAGCTCAGGTCGATAATGCCGAGCGAGATTGCGCTGATGCGGCTTTGGTCGGATTCCCCGAACAGGCCCCAGCGCTTGGGCGTGCCGCGCAGGCAGTGTACGTCCCGCAGCGCCCCGGCCCAGGGACGGCGCAACCGCCGCCAGGCGCCCCAGGCAATCAGCACTCCGGCGACGGCCACCAGCCAGGGCACCGCCAGTACCGGCGCCAGCAGGCTGGTAAACAGCAATAACAGCGCCACGCTTAATAAGCCGGCTTCATAGATGCCCCGGGGTCGGCCGAGGGCATATTCCTCGGGGGTTTCCTTGCGGATATTCAGCAATTCGACCTGTTCGGTTTCCTGCTCGCGCATGGACGAGTTCGGTACCACCAGCGGCGCGCTGTCGGCCTGCGGGGCGGCGGACATGTAATCCACCAACGAGTGGCCGTTGAGCGCAATCACCAGGGGAATACCGGCGGTCTTTATCAGCTCGACATGGTTATCGTCGGCAATATACTGCTCCCAGAGCGGGGGAAGATGCACCTCGGTACTGTCAAGGAAGTAGCGCCACTTATGGGGCGCGTCGGTGGCCAGCCCATATCGGGTAATGGCGTGGGTTACCGCATAAATATTTTCGCTTTGCGGGGTTAACGCCAGGGTTTCCGCTACCGGCACCGGGGGCGAGGCCAGCGGCAGGCTGTACTGCAGATGGGTATTGAGCTGGTAATAGTGCTCAACGGCCTCGCGTTCCTGCGGCGTGAGTTTTCGCGGCAAGGGCTGCAGCAGCGGCATGTGCTTCATCGACGCGGGGATGTGGCGCCGGCGGTAGGCCCGGTAGCCGGCTAACGCGATCGCACAGGTCAACAGTAAGGCCAATACAATGACTATTGTGCTCATGCCATCCCCATCGAAACACGGAAAAGTGACGATACATCGATAATATGATACGCACCCGGCAAGCGACGTGGCGCCACGCTCGTCATAGAGAAACGAAACATTCGATTGTTTGACTGATGCGCCGCGCAGAAAAAACGTGACAACTATCAATGCTAGCGACAGGGTACCAATCCATCCTTTATCAACATATCGGTATTTTCCTATTTTAATCCCAATTCTTTTCTTTTACTTGCCATGCTATAACTAATTGCGTTCTGTTAACCCGGCGTGGCGCTGGCGGATTCGCCTTTGAATCGCGGTAAATATGCACGCGGGCGGCGTCTGTCCGGTGAGCCGATGATGTCGCCGCCAGGGTCGGGGCGTCAACGTGGCGGCCTTACCCTGTTGTTTCCGCGTATACGCGGTTATGCTGTGATAAGTATTTTGTCAGCTCGGGACCATTATGGATAAGCATCCGCAAAAACCAAAAATTCATAAAGTTGAAACCGTCGCGCGCTCCCGGTTGTTTAACGTTGAAACCGTCGACCTCGAGTTCAGCAACGGAGCGCGGCGGATTTATGAAAGAATGCAGCCCTCCGATCGGGAAGCGGTGATGATTGTGCCGATAATCGATGACCATCTGGTGTTGATTCGGGAATATGCGGTAGGCATAGAGGATTACGAGCTGGGGTTTCCCAAGGGATTGATTGACCCCGGCGAGGAGATCCTGGAGGCGGCCAACCGGGAGTTGATGGAGGAAGTGGGTTTCGGCGCGCGGCGCATGGATATTTTAACCAAGCTGACCATGGCGCCATCGTATTTCTCCAGCAAAATGAATATTGTGGTGGCGCGGGATCTGTATGCGCAGCGGCGCGAGGGCGACGAGCCCGAGCCGCTGCCGCAGGTGCGTTGGCCGATCGATCGTATGATGGAGTTGCTGAACGAGCCTGATTTTCGCGAGGCGCGCAATGTCAGCGCGCTGTTCCTGGCCCATGCTTGGCTGGTGCGAAAATAACGGCCCGGTGATATCGGGTGACCTGCGCAAATCTTCCTTGAACACGCCTGCTTTAGGTTCAGTGATGGCGGGCCCTGCGCGGCTGGCCCCCATAGTCAGAACAGTTCGTGCGATTCGCCGCCGTTGTCGGTCACCACGGTGCCCACTTCGTGTACTACCCGGTCCTTCGGCTGGGTACCGTCGATAAAGTATTCATCGCGACTGTTGCCGCCGCCGTCGGAGAGTTTGCCGCTGCTTTTATCGATACTGACGGTGACAATGCCCGGCGGAGGCGTGACTTTTTGCTCCGGTATGCCTTCCAGCGCCACCTTCATAAAGTCATCCCAGGCCGGCTGGGCGCTTTTGGCGCCGCCTTCGCCGCCGGAAATCTGATCGCTGATGGCGCCCGACGCCGTGGCCCGGCCCAGGTTGCGGCGGTGATCGTCAAAGCCAATCCATACGGTGGTAACGGTTTGTGGTCCGTAGCCGGAGAACCAGGCGTCCTTGGAGTCGTTGGTGGTACCGGTCTTGCCGCCGATGTCGTGACGCTTCAAATCTTTGCCCGCGCGCCAGCCGGTGCCCATCCAGCCGGGTTCGCCAAAGATGTTGCTGTTTAGCGCGTCATGGATGAGAAACGCCAGCGGCGTGCTGATGACGTGCGGCGCATAGAGCTGGTTGCCGTCCGCGGCCTGCTGGGCGGGGGAAACGGTTTCCAGCCTGGGCATCGGCACGGCGGCGTTATTATCGGGCTGGCGCGACACGGCGACATTTTCCATGCTGTCGTCGGACAAGACGGCGGATTTGTTGGTATCGCCGTAAATCACCGGCAGGTCGCAGGTATCGCAGACTACTTTCGGTTTGGCTTCAAACACGGCATGGCCGGCTTCGTCCTCGATGCGGGTGATAAGGTAGGGATCGACCAGGTAACCGCCGTTGGAGAGCACCGAGTAGCCGCGTACCATTTGCAGCGGGGTGAACGACGCCGAGCCCAGCGCCAGGGATTCGGTATGCACGATATTCTGCGCCGGAAAACCAAAGCGCAGCAGGTATTCGGCGGCATAATCAACGCCCATGGCGCGCATGGCGCGCACCATCATCACGTTTTTCGACTGTCCCAGCCCCTGGCGCAGGCGGATCGGCCCGTCATAGGTCGGCGGCGAGTTCTTGGGCCGCCAGTCCGAACCGGCGCCGGCATCCCAACGGGAAATCGGCACATCATTGAGGATGGTGGCCAGGGTCAGCCCTTTATCCATGGCGGCGGTATACAGGAACGGCTTGATATTGGAGCCGACCTGGCGCAATGACTGGGTCACGCGGTTGAATTTGCTCTGGTTGAAATCGAATCCGCCGACCAGCGCCTTGACCGCGCCGTCCTGCGGATTAAGGGACACCAGCGCCGAGTTGACGTCGGGCACCTGCGCCAGCCACCAGATGTCGCCTACCTTGCGCACCCAGATTTGCTGGCCGGGATGAATGACGTCCGATACCTTTCGGGGCAGGGGGCCTTGCAGCGTATCGGTTTTAAACAAGCGCGCCCAGCGCACGCCTGCCATCGGCAGGGCGACGCTGCTGCCGTCCGCCATCAGGACGGTGGCCTGTTCGGCGTCGGCTTGCGTGACCACCGCCGGGAACAGCGGGCCGTAAACCGGCAACGCTTTCAAGGTGTCGACAATATGTTTCGGGTCCCAGGCCATTTCACCCACTTTCCACAGCACGTTGCTTGGCCCGCGATAGCCGTGGCGGATATCGTAATCGAGCACGTTGTTGCGCACGGCGTCCTGCGCCGCCAGCTGTAGTTTTCTGGTGATGGTGGTATAGACCTTATAACCATCGGTGTAGGCATTTTCACCGTAGCGTTTCATCATGTCCTGACGCACCATTTCAGAGACATAAGGGGCCGAAAATGCGATTTGCGGGGCGTGATAGTTGGCTACCAGATCGGTGTCGCGTGCCTGTTCGAACTGTTCGCGGGTAATGAAATTTTCGTCCAGCATGCGCGACAGCACAAAATTACGCCGCGCCAGCGCCCGATCGTGGGAATAAAGCGGGTTAAAGGTCGAGGGCGCCTTCGGCAGCCCGGCTATCACCGCCATTTCGCTCAGGGTCAATTGGTCGACATTCTTACCAAAATAGACCTGCGCGGCCGCGCCAACGCCATAAGCGCGGTAACCAAGATAAATCTTGTTGAGATACAGCTCGATAATCTCATCTTTCGTCAGCAGCTGTTCGATGCGGATGGCCAGGAAGGCTTCTTTGATTTTGCGGATCAGCGTCCGTTCCGGGCTGAGGAAGAAATTGCGCGCCAGCTGTTGCGTGATGGTACTGGCGCCTTGCGACGCATGGCCGGACATCAGCGCGATGGAGGCGGCGCGCATGATGCCCACCGGGTCAACCCCATGGTGCTCATAGAAGCGGCTGTCTTCGGTAGCCACGAAAGCATGGACCAGTTCCGGCGGTATCTGCTGCAGCTTCAGGGGGATACGGCGTTTTTCCCCGAACTGCGCTATCAGCTCACCGTCCGCGCTGTATACCTGCATAGGGGTCTGCAGCCGGATGTCTTTCAGCGTGGCGACGTCAGGCAGTTGCGGCTCGATGTATTTGTACATGCCAAATATCGAGGCTGCTCCCAACAGAATGCAACACACTGCAAAGATTAATAAATATTTTACGAACTTCACCTGAGATTTCCCATTTCATGTCATTTGGGCAGTTTATAAACAACCGCGCGCTAGTATAAAGGTAAGCCAGCACGTTGGATACGTACTTTTAATGACGGACGATAACGAATGAGAAGGAGCTCGATAAACATGGATTTTCGCATCTGGCAGGTGGGGTTGGCGTTTGAAAATGGCACCGCGAGAGCGCTGGCGGTGCGGCGGCGGCGCCAGGGCTGGCAATTGCGCCAGTGGTGGCAGCAGCCCATGCCTGAAGCATCGCCGGGCGAGGCGGAAGGCGCGCCGCCGGCCGGCCTGGACCGGCTGTTGGCAACCTGGCGCCGGCAGTTGCCCGGACGCATTTCGTTACGAGTTTGTTTGCCGTCGGCCGGATTTCTGCACCGGCGCATGGCCGCGCCGGATCACCGCCTTGGCGAGCCGGAACGGGAGTGGTATATCACCGCGCAGGCCCGCCGTCATTTTCCCGCCGGCCACGACAAGCTGCTGCTCGACTACCGCGACGATCCGCGGGCGCCCGGCACCCTGCTGGTGACCGCCGCCCGGCAGGCGACCGTGGCGCTGTGGCTATCCTGCCTTGAGCGCGCCGGGCTGGCTCCCGACGTGCTGGATATCGCACCCAGCGCCCTGCGCTGCATGGCAAACGCCGCTGGGCTGGCGCGCGATCGGCTGCTGATCCACGCCTCGTCGATGGGATGGCAGTGGGTTTCGCCGCTGGCGCGTCCCCTGGAGTTCGGCATGATCGCCGCCGGCGAGGCCGCGGCGCTGCCGGCGGCGCGCGGGCTTATCGACCAGCGCTATCCTGACGCCTGCGGCAGGGGGGAGCCGGCCTATTTCAGCAGCGACGACACCTGCGCGCCGCCGGCGGACGTGCTGCCGTGGTCGCCGTTTGCCGCCCTGTGGCAGGCGCATCCCCCGATACCGTCCTGGCCGGCGGCGTTTGCCATCGCGGGCGGCCTGGCCGTGCGCCGTGGAGATGAATGATGTGCCAGGTCAACCTTTTGCCCTGGCGGCGCCTTCGCCGGCAGCGGCGCGCAAGGCTGGTGGCGCTGCTGCTTGCGACCGAGCTGCTGCTGGCCTCCGGCCTGATGGGCTTCCTGGCGCGGCGCGCATATGAACAGCGCGGCGAACTGGGCGCGCGCCTCACGCAGTGGCAACAGCGGGAAAAGCAGGCTCTCGGCCTGCGGCTGCGGATGGATCTTCTGCTGGCGCGGCGGCAGCGCCTGGAACGCGCGCTGGGGCTCCAGCGCCAGGCCGGCGCCGCCAACCAGCGCTATCGGCTGCTGTTTGAGCAATTGCCGGTCCTGCTGCCGCCGGGGCTGTGGTTGACCCGGCTACGGCTGCGCGACGGGGAATTGCACTTGAGCGGTTGCAGCGAGCGCTATGAGCATATCAGTACGGTGGACCGCCGGCTGGCGCGGCATCCGCTGTTTGCTCCCGTGCGCTGGCGACAGATTGATCAGCTGGAAAACGGTCGCTTCAGCTTTGATTTGCAGACGGCGTGGCCCGCCGGGGTGGCGAACGATGGCTTACATTAATGCCTGGTTCGGGCGCGGTATGGAGCATCCTTGGCGCACGCTGGCGCTGGCGCAGGTCATGGTGGGCGTTTATGTCGCGCTGGGCGCGTTGCTGATTGTGCGCCCGGGGCAGGTGGCGCTGGAGATGCTGCGTCAGGATATCGGCCGTTGCAAAAGCGCGGTTATCGGGCTGGAGCGGGCGCATGCCGGTTTACCCGCCCGGCAACGCCTGGAGGCGGATACCCGGCGCTTGCGCGGCTCTATCGCGGCGGGCGAAACACTGCGCCGGGATCCGGCCGCCTTTATCGCCGTTATCCATCCCGGTCGGGCGGGAAAAATCACCTGGCGGACGCTGGGCGCCGCCGGCGACCGGGAGCGCGTTTCAGACCGCTGGCAGTTGGCGGTAACCACGGATTATCCCGGGCTGCGGCGCCTGCTGCACAATCTCTGCGCCCTGGAGGGCGCCCGGTCATTGGCGGAACTGGCCGTCAGGCGCAGGGATCGGCTGCTGGAGGCCGAGCTGGTCCTGTCGGCGCCGGCCGGTGCGCAAACAGAAAACGAGCGGCGGGAAAATGCGCCGTCAAAGGCGGGAAGCGGGAACCCGCATGCCACTGATGGTGAGGTCACGGGGGAAAGCCAGCGTGCGATGGCGCACGGCGCGGGCCTTGCGGGAGTGGATAAGTAGCATGGCGACGCTGCAGGCGATAAAGGGCCGGCTGTGTCGCCGACAAGGCATGACCCGCCGCTCCGGGCGGCGGTCAATGCCGGCCGCGCTGTTATTGCCGTTGTCGCTGCTGGCGCTGGTTCCGGTCTGCGCCGCGCCGCCGCCGGCGCGGGATCCGTTTCAGCCGGCGCAGGACGCTCAAGCGGGCCACGCCGGGCCGCGCGCGGCCAACGGTCCGGCCAATAGGGTTAAAGGGAAGGTGGGCGCGGGCGACCGCTGGCATTACTGGACCGTTGACGGACAGGGACGCTGGCGGCGGTGTGAACCGCCGCGCCCGGCAGCCAATCAGGATCATGAAGATCATAACGATGTCACCGGATAAAAAGGACGAAGGCTGTGAAAGGATACGCGCGGAAAGTGGGTGTAATATTATGTTGGCTAACGCTTGGCTGGGGAGACGCCGCGCTTGGCGGGCGGGCGGGGGGCGAAGCAGACAAACCGGTGACGCTGGTGTTTGACGACGCGCCGATACCGCAGGTGCTGCGCTCTCTGGCGGAGCATCAGCGCCTGAACCTGGTCATCGCGCCGGACATAAAAGGCACTATCAGCCTGAACCTGCGCAATGTGTCCTGGCGGCAGGCGGTGGATATCATTACGCGCACCGGGCGCCTGCGCCTGGAGCGCCAGGGGGACGTGCTGATGGTGTTTCCTGAGCGGCCGGGCGAGGCGGCAGGGCCGCAGGGGGAATTACCCTTGCGCAACCGGCTGGTGACGCTGGTGCACGCCGACGCCGGCGAAGTGGCGAAAAGTATCGGCTCGATCCGCAACACCCTGATGTCACCACGCGGCAGCGTGGTGCTGGATAAACGGACCAATTCCCTGGTGCTGCGCGATACGGAATCGGCGCTGTCTACGCTTGCCGGCTGGATAGCTATCTGGGATCTGCCGTTGGAACAAGTGATGATTACCGCCCATATCGTGACCATCAGCCGGGATAACCTGCGGGAGATCGGGGTGAACTGGCAGCACGGCGGCGGCGCCAGTCCCGCTTCCACGCGCCTGGGGGTCGATCTGCCGCTGAGCGAGCATTACGCCAACATGGGGTTTCGCCTGGCGCGCCTGAGCGGCCGTCTGCTTGAGTTGGAACTTACCGCGCTTGAGCAGGAAAATAAAGTGGATATCCTGGCCAGTCCCCGTCTTTATACCGCCCATCAACAAACCGCCAGTATCAAACAGGGCACCGAAATTCCCTATCAGGTGGCGAACGGCAAAAATAAATCGCCGGTCGTTCAGTTCAAGGAAGCGGTTTTGAGCATGGAAGTGACGCCCAAGATACTGCGCAACGGCAGGGTCACCCTCAATTTGCGCCTGAGCCAGAACGTGCCGGGGCGGGTTATCAAACAAGGGGAAAATGAGAGTGTTTCCATCGATATGGAGGAAATCAAGACCCAGGTGACCATTGCCGATGGCGAAACCATTGTTTTAGGAGGCATTTTTCAACACCAAAAACATCGAACCAGCGATAAAGTGCCGCTTTTGGCGGAGATTCCACTGCTCGGCGAGCTGTTCAAACGCCAGCGTGCGCACTATAAACAGCGTGAACTGGTTATTTTTATTACGCCGACCCGCATAACGGGGTAAACTTGATTGCCTCAATTTGGGCGAAATTGCGGTTTTAGCAACAAATTATGCGTTTTTTTCGCGTTCGATTTGACGCTGTGCCCAATTTCGCTTACAAGGGTAACCCATTGAGCATCGCTGTTTTTGCGTCACCTGTAATTTCGATAGCGATATCGGAATTCTTCCTTGCGGTGTGAGCATCGATTTAATCGGTTGCCAAACTACCCCGAGTGTTGAGATAATTTTTCGTCTGATTCTCGCACTATCGCTCATGAGGTTTCAGTTTAGGTCCCGCCGCTGATTTGATTGGCGGGGCGGGTTGTCATTAACGAATAATCTTAGTAATACCGAAAAACATGGCAGAGAAACGCAATATCTTTCTGGTTGGGCCTATGGGTGCCGGCAAAAGCACTATTGGGCGTCAGTTGGCTCAACAACTTAATATGGAGTTTTTCGATTCTGATCAAGAGATTGAGCG
>NZ_DASWOM010000088.1:0-22690 GCF_036398755.1 Acerihabitans sp.
ATAAAGGCCGATGGTCATGCCGCAAGGGATGACGGTGGGTCAAACGAATTTGCCTGGCGGCAGTAGCGCGGTGGTCCCACCTGACCCCATGCCGAACTCAGCAGTGAAACGCCGTAGCGCCGATGGTAGTGTGGGGTCTCCACATGCGAGAGTAGGGAACTGCCAGGCATCCATTAAGGCCGATACCTCGAGTGTAACGAGAGGCGTTGGTGAAGCACCACAAACGGTTTTATGACATGCGTTGACCCCGCAAATGTTAAGTTTGGGTGTAGTACCGAATCGTGGTGCGGTAGTTCAGTCGGTTAGAATACCGGCCTGTCACGCCGGGGGTCGCGGGTTCGAGTCCCGTCCGCACCGCCACACTAAATCAAGCCCTGGACATCTGTTCAGGGTTTTTTTTATGCCTAAAGGGTCTGCTGTACATTATTGTGACAAATATTTCGTTTTTCCTGGCCCATCCGCATCCGATAATCCCCCGATTAAATTCATTAATTATCATAGGCTTTCAATTAATTAATTGGACTATTATTAACTCACTGGGACTTATGCGGAAGGGCGTGCCGGCGCGGGGCCCCGGTTAAAACAAATTTTATGATACACTGAGTGAAGCCGAGGCATAGTTTGCCTTGGCATTGAATTTATAAGTTAAGCATTTTATAAAATATTGTGGTCGCAACAATGTCTGTGGGTAAAAAATAGCTGTCCAAATGAAACAATTCATCATCACACAGACGCTAAAGAAACAGTTATATAGGCGGTAACCGTGGCAAAAAAAACATATTCAGTCAGGTATGTTGCGGGACAGCCGGTTGAGCGTATTTTCCCCCCACTTGCCTTCAGTCGCCTTGGTCAAGCGTTGCCTCCCGGAGAACCGCTGCCGGGATCCAAGCTATTGCGGGTAATGGTCTGGAACATCTACAAACAGCAGCGTGCTGATTGGCTCTCTGTGCTGCAAGGGTTCGGCAAGGATGCCCAACTGGTATTATTGCAGGAAGCACAAACCACCCCTGAGCTGGTGAGGTTCGCCACATCGAATTACCTGGCGACCGACCAGGTGCCGGCGTTGATTTTTCCACAGCATCCGTCGGGTGTCATGACGTTGTCAGCGGCGCATCCGGTATACTGCTGCCCGCTGCGCGAGCGTGAGCCGCTGCTGCGTTTGGCTAAATCGGCCCTGGTCACCGTGTATCCTCTCTATGACGGCCAGCTGATGATGGTGGTTAATATCCATGCGGTTAACTTCAGCCTGGGTGTGGATGTCTACAGCAAGCAATTGGGGCCGATTGGCGAGCAAATCCTCAATCACCAGGGACCGGTTATCATGGCGGGTGATTTCAACGCCTGGAGTCGGCAGCGGATTACCGCGTTATATCGTTTTGCCGATCGCATGACGCTGCGCGAAGTGAAGTTTCTTGACGATCAGCGCCGCCGCGCTTTCGGCCGTCCGCTGGATTTTGTGTTTTATCGCGGCCTAAAGGTCACCGAGGCCTCGGTACTGGTTACGCAAGCCTCGGATCATAACCCCCTGCTGGTTGAGTTCGAACCGCATAAACGTACCGATAAAACAGTGCCGGAAACCAAAATAGTGGGTATACCCCACGCCGGCTAAATGAGTGCCGCATGATCCAGGCATAAAAAAAAACAAGCACGGAAGTGCTTGTTTTTTTATGCCGTAATTGCTCAGGAATCGGTGGCTTTGCCGTTAACAAACAGCGTTAGCTTAATGCCTGGCTGCAGGGCGCCGGCGTTATCCAGTGCGCCGTTCCAACGCATAACGTCCTGAATATCGACACCATGCCGTTTGGCAATGCTGGACAGTGAATCACCCTTTCGTACCTGGTAGGTGATACTGCCGCCGTTGTTAACCACCCGCAGCGTTTGTCCGGCTTTTCCGCCGGTGCTGTTGTCAGCCACCTGCAGCGTTTGCCCGACTTTCAGATTGCTGCTGGTACGCAGTTTATTCCATTTCAACAAGTCGCTCGCCTTCACGTTAAGACGTTTGGCGATGCCCGACAATGTATCTCCGGAACGTACCTGGTATTTCGCGCCGCTGACCGCCGTATCCGCCAACTGTGTGGATTGCTGCACCGCTGCGATGTCGCCTACCGCCAGCGAGTCCCTCAGCTGTGTGGCATGGGCTTTGGGCAACATAATGTAATGCGGGCCGTTTGGCGCGGTTACATTACGTTTATAGCCGGTATTGAAGCTTTTCAGCTTCGTTAACGACAAACCCGACATTTCCGCCGCCTGGCTCAAACCAATCTGCTGTCCCACTTCTACCCGCGCCAGGGCGTGATCGTCATTGCTTTTCGGCAAGACAACACCGTATTGTTTGCTATTCTTAATAATATTACTAAGCGCAAGCATTTTCGGTACGTAGATAGTGGTCTCGCGCGGCAGTGACAGTGCCCAAAAATCGGTGGGTTTCCCCCTCGCTTTATTGGATTTCATTGCCTGCAAGACACGCCCCTCGCCGCTGTTATACGCAGCGATAGTCAGCAACCAATCGCCGTCGAACATGCGATTGAGGCGTTGCATCATATCCAGCGCGGCGGTAGTGGACGCGACTACATCACGGCGACCGTCATACCATTGATTTTGCTTTAGACCATAATTCCTGCCGGTTGTGGGCACAATCTGCCAAAGGCCAGCCGCGTTTGAGGCGGATGTCGCCTTAGGGTCAAAAGCGCTCTCCACTATGGGTAGCAGTACCAGTTCCATCGGCATTTTTCGTTGCTTTATCTGCTCGACAATCCAGTACATGTACGGCTCTGCCCGTAATGTTACATCGTGGAGATAGCTCTTATTACTTAAATAACGCTTTTTTTGCTCGCGGATCCGGGCGTTTTCCGGTATCTGCATCTTCAGCTCGTCGCTAATGAAGTTCCACAAATCGGGTTGCGCGAGACTTGAATCTCCAAGCCATCGCGCCGAGATCGCTCGGCCGTCTGTGTACTTTCCTGCTTCACCTTGACCTGCCGAAGAAACACTCTGTGCATGCTGTTCGGGAGGCGAGTCGGCCGACCTGGACGACTGGCAACCCACGAGCAAGACCGAGGCGATTAAGATCGCATGAGTCTTCATCTGTATGTCAATAGTTGCTTAAAAGACAAGCAATAATACTTTGAACATTCCGACATTACAACCTAAACCTTTAGAAATGATCCTTCTTCTCCCGTAATAGGGCAAAAACGCGCCATTCCTCGTGAAGCGCATGATGTGGGTCTAATACTCTTTGTAAATCAATGTCATGGCAGCGTAAGAATAGGTTAATTTTACCCTCTAATTGTAGCTTTGCAGGCAGGCTGGCTTGGCCTTTTGCCCGTAATTGCTTAATTTCGCATTCATACGCCGCGATCGTTGAATCTTCAGGTAAAATTGAGCGTGCGAAGGCTAAATTGGCTAATGTATACTCATGGGCGGCGCAGAGCAAAGTCTCGGGTGGCAGCTTTTTAACCTTTTGAAAAGATTCATACATTTGCTTTGGTGTGCCTTCGAACAGCCGCCCGCAGCCGGCGGAGAAGACCGTGTCGCCACAAAATAGATAGGGTGCGCTATAAAATCCGATATGTCCTAGCGTATGACCGGGCAATTCCAGCACGGAAAAGGTCATATCGAGCACATTCACCCGATCGTTTTCCGCGACAATATGGTCGGCTCCCTTGCTCGCGGTCTCCTGTGGGCCATAAACCGGCACGTCGAAATGCCTGAGCAGCGCCGGTACGCCGGCCACATGGTCGCTGTGATGATGGGTCAAAAACAGGGCTTTAAGGGTCAGGCGCCTGGCGGCCAGTTCGGCAATGACCTGCGCCGATTCGCCGGGGTCGACGATAATGCATTCCTGCGCGTCATTATGCAAAAGCCAAATGTAATTGTCCGCAAACGCGGGAATACTGATAAGATTCATTGCTCACCTCTGTTCATTTTTTCTTATGGCAATTAGAAGATAGTCAAACATGAAACCAGCGCAAATTACGCAGCCTATCATCGCGCCAACCTCATGGGATGACCTCCCATACGGAGATAACTATCGTCGGGCGCTGGAGACGTGCCTGCTGCCCTGGTGGCCTAAATTATTCGGCTTTCATCTTATTAAAATCGGCGCGCTCAGCGCGGATATCGATACCAGTGAATGCGCAATTTCACATCAGGTCAATGTCGGCGTCAAAGGGGCTAACCTGCACGTTATCGCCGACCCCTTTCAACTGCCGTTCGCCAACAAATCCACCGACGCCTGCCTGCTGGCCCACACGCTATCCTACACCTCGGATCCGCATCGCCTGCTGCGGGAGATCGACCGGGTATTGATTGACGACGGCTGGCTGATTATTACCACGTTCAACCCGGTCAGCCTGCTGGGCATCGGCAAACTCTGTCCAATACTGCAGCGCCGCCAGCCGTATCGCAGCCGGATGTATACCCAGATGCGGTTGCTTGACTGGCTTAGCGTGCTTAATTTTGAAGTGATGCATCGCTCGCGCCTACAGGTGCTGCCGTGGCGCCGGCGGGGCGGACGCCTGCTGAGCGAGCATCTGCCCGCCATCGGCTGCCTGAGCGTGATTGTTGCGCGCAAACGGACGTTCCCGCTCACGCTTAATCCCTTAAAAAGCAAAACCCTCAAAGCATCGATCCGGCGCACGGTTGGCGCCGCCAGCCGGAGCAACTGATCCCGCGCTATTTTTCCGGCTGGTATCCGATATCGTCGAACGCGGGACTCCCCGCCGCGCTGCGGGCAAGCTCGTCGCAGCGTTCGTTTTCCGGGTGGCCGGCGTGGCCTTTTACCCAGTCCCAACGCAGTACATGGGTCTGGATGGCTAAATCAAGCCGTTGCCACAGGTCGACGTTTTTGACCGGTTTTTTCTCCGCGGTTTTCCAGCCGCGCTTTTTCCAGTTATGAATCCATTGGGTAATGCCCTGGCGCACATACTGGCTATCGGTACTGATAACCACTTCGCAGGGATCCTTGAGCGCCTCCAGCGCAACGATGGCCGCCATGAGTTCCATGCGGTTGTTGGTGGTAAGCCGGTAACCGGCGCTGAATATTTTTTCATGCTGCTTATAGCGCAGTATGGCACCGTAACCGCCCGGCCCGGGATTGCCCAGGCAAGATCCATCGGTGAAAATTTCTACCTGTTTCTGCATCTCTGGTAGACTACCTTCATGTTGAAAAAACCAAGTCTGACATAAATGAACGCAACGGGCACTGGAATTACGCGCCAGATTGTTCTGGATACCGAAACCACTGGTCTGAACAAACTGGGGCTTCATTACGAAGGCCACAAGATTATCGAGATCGGCGCGGTTGAAGTGATCAACCGCCGGCTCACCGGCAGACACTTCCACGTTTACCTGAAACCGGATCGGCTAATTGAGCCGGAAGCCTATAATATACATGGCATCAGCGATGAATTCCTGGCGGATAAACCCACCTTCGATCAGGTGGCGGATGAATTTATCGAGTTTATCCGCGGCGGCGAGCTGGTCATCCATAACGCGCCTTTCGATATCGGCTTTATGGATTACGAGTTCGGCAAGCTTAACCGCGGGATAGGCAAAACCGACACCTTCTGCAAAGTCACCGATAGCCTGTTCATGGCGCGTAAGCTCTTCCCGGGCAAGCGCAACAGCCTGGATGCGCTCTGCGATCGCTATCTTATCGATAATACCAAGCGCACGCTGCACGGCGCCTTGCTTGATGCCGAAATCCTGGCGGAAGTGTACCTGGCCATGACCGGCGGGCAGACGTCCATGCGCTTTTCCATGGAGGGTGAGAGCGGGCGCCGCAATGCGGACGGCGGGGAAACTATCCAGCGGGTGGTGCGCGCGCAGTCGCAGTTAAAGGTTATTTACGCCAGTGATGAGGAAATGACGGCCCATGAATCCCGTCTCGACCTGGTGAAGAAAAAGGGCGGCAGCTGTTTGTGGCGGCCTGAAAGCGAAGATCAAACCCATTGAAATCCTTCGTTCCGGCTGATTATTCAACATTATGTCCAAAATATCGCCAAACAACATATTGCCCGGCAAAAAGCATTGACGGCGACCGGCGCTGACCGTACTATTCGCCTCGCTTTCCCGACAAAGCACATGTGCGGTGTGGTAGTTCAGTCGGTTAGAATACCGGCCTGTCACGCCGGGGGTCGCGGGTTCGAGTCCCGTCCACACCGCCAATTAATTCCTAACGGGCTGCCGCGTTTTCGCTGCGGCCCGTGTTGTTTTATACGCCTCACGCAAAATAGCGCGGCGAATTTCAAATGCCGCGCGGCGTAATGAGACTATTCCCGGCGCCCGTCAACCTGCATACTGGGCAATACCGTTGCCAAACGACCAATTCTCTTTTTTGACTTCAATCAGATTGATAAAAACATCTTCTGGCGAAACGCCCAGCGCCTCGCGCAGTCCACCGGCAATGGTTTTGTAGAGCGATTTTTTTTGCTCGGTGCTGCGGCCCTCATTCAGGGTAATCTGGATGATGACCAGCTTATCCGTACGGTTAATGCCGAGATAACCGGCGTCATAAATAAAATGATCGCCGTCATGCTCGCCGAGAATCTGGAAATTATCAGCCTCGGGCACATTGATGGCGCTTTTCATCGCCTGGTAGACGATTTTACCCACCCGTCCGATATAGGTAGGGTCGGGATTTTTCTTGATATCGATACGAACCAGCGGCATAACGTTCACTCCACGGCAAAAATTGAAGAATATCCGGCCATCTGACTATCCATGGCCGCGAGTGCAGCAATAGTAGGGTATGACCCCACGCCATGCAATAGCACGTCCCCGGGCCGTTCACCGGCGGTGTCATGACAGCCTCCCGACCGGCGGGCGGTTTTTCTGCCGGCTAAAGAACTATCAGCGCCTTTTCGCGGACTAAACTTAGACACCGGATCTTTAAAAGGAACTGATCATGAGTGAAGCGACCGACAAAAAAAGTTTTTCGTTTAATAAAAACTATCCGCGCGATCTGATCGGTTATGCCGGCCAGCCCCCTCATGCCGCCTGGCCGGAACAGGCGCGGATAGCGGTGCAGTTCGTGCTGAATTATGAAGAAGGCTCCGAAAATAACGTCTTGCACGGCGACACGGGTTCCGAGCAATACCTGTCGGATATTATCGGCGCCGCCAGTTATCCCGAGCGCCATATGTCGATGGAATCTTTATATGAATATGGTTCGCGCGCCGGCTTCTGGCGCATTCAGCAGGAGTTCGGGCGGCGCGGGCTTCCGCTGACCATATTCGGCGTTGCCATGGCGTTGGCGCGCAACCCCCCGGTGGTCGAGGCCATCAAGGACGCGGGATACGATGTGGTGAGCCATGGTTGGCGCTGGCTGCATTATCAGGGGATGGACGCCAAAACCGAACGCCAGCATATGCAGCAGGCGATAGATACTTTAAGCGAACTGTTCGGCAAGACGCCGCTGGGTTGGTATACCGGACGTGATAGTCCCAATACCCGCCGGCTGGTGGTGGAACACGGCGGCATACTTTACGACAGCGATTACTATGGCGACGATTTGCCATTCTGGACGCAGGTGGCGTGCACGGATGGTTCGGTCAAACCGCATTTAATCATTCCTTATACCCTTGAGGCGAACGATATGCGTTTTAACACGCCGCAGGGGTTTAACAGCGGCGAGCAGTTTTTCACTTACCTTAAAGACAGTTTTGACGTGCTGTACGCGGAGGGGGAAACGTCGCCGAAGATGATGTCGGTGGGAATGCATTGCCGGATACTCGGACGGCCGGGGCGGTTTCGCGCCCTGCAACGTTTCCTTGATTATGTGCAGCAGCATGAGCGGGTATGGATTTGCCGCCGCCAGGATATCGCCGATCACTGGATTACCCATCATCCCTTCGCGGCCGCACATCCAGCGGCGGGAGAAGATAAACCGGCCTGAAAATCCTCCCGCGCGCCCAAGACCGGCTCACCGCGGGAAGGACGGTTTTTCAGCTCATCTGGCTGATATGCGCGGCGACTATGCGCCAGCCGCAGGCCAATTTCACCCAGGTCTGGGTTTGACGACCTGTTTTATCGTTGCCCGCGCGGGTAAATTCGGTGCTGGCCACCGCCAAATCGTCGCCAAAAGTGGTGATGACCGTATTCTGCAGCACCCGGTCCAGGCCCGCCGGCGATCGCGCCGCGCGAAAAGCCTGGATCGCCTCGATACCATAAAGATTTTCTCCGGCGCCATACCTGACGGTGCGGGGGTCGTGCCAGAACAATTCGTTGAGCGTGGCGACATCATTAGTGATCAACGCTTGTTCGTATTGGTAAAAGGCGGCGTTTACTTCCGCCAGGATGGCCGGACGATCGATATATTCACTTTTCATGCTGCTTATACTCTTGCTGTGGTCACGTTGACAATGCCGCGCTTCTCCTGTGTCCAGGGGCATCGGCTAGAGTAACATCGCCAGGGTCCGCCGGTATCATTATCTTCACTCAATGGTGGATTAAGCAAGACGCGTTCCAATATACGCACAGGCCGGGGCCGGGGGGAATCCCGGTATACGCGGCACCGCGCCGCAGGCCGGGATGAACATGTCGCGTTATGGTGCGCATGGCGGCGGGAAAGCCCTTTTTTGGTGCGAAACTTTCGCCGCACGCGGCGGGAAATGTTCCGTCTTCAGGCTATGGCAGGATAGTTGCACTGCCGCGGGGCGGCGACGGTTTCATTTACCGCCGCTGATCGGTTCCTATGGCGGATCCGACTCTCGGGGGAATCAAGCCTCTTCGCCATCGAGCGTAAAGCTATCGGCGTCAAGCCAGGCGGGAAAAGCCTCGCGGTACTCGCGCAGGCTGGCGAGGGACAGGCTTGCGTCCAGGCGTGTCGCCTGCCGCGGCGCGCCTTGGGCCAGCACATTACCGGACGGGTCGATAATCATGCTGTCGCCGCTGTACTGATGGCCGTTGCCGTCAGCGCCGACGCGGTTACAGCCCGCTACATAGGCCTGGTTCTCGATGGCGCGCGCCGCCAGCAGGGTTTGCCAATGGTTGGCGCGCGGCGCCGGCCAGTTGGCGACATACAACGCCAGATCGTAATCCTGGCGGTTGCGCGACCAGGCGGGAAAGCGCAGGTCGTAACAGACCTGCGGCAGGATACGCCAGCCGCGCCAGTCCACCACAACCCGCGTTTTACCCGCCTGATAGTATTGATGTTCGTCCGCCATGCGAAACAGATGGCGTTTGTCATAAATATGGATCCGGCCCCGCGGTTCCACCAGAAAAAAGCGATTGACCGCGCCCTGCGGCGTGCCGATGGCCGCGCTGCCGCCAATCATGGCGTCAGTGGCGTCCGCCCACTGTTGCAGCCACGCCTCAACCCGGTCCTGGGGCAGCGCGCTGCCGGACGCTTCCATGGCGAAGCCGGTGGTGAACATCTCAGGCAGGATAATCAGGTCGCGTCCCCGGGCTTCGCCCAGCAGGCCGTCGAAATGAGCCAGGTTGGCTTCGCCGTCCATCCAGGTCAGCGGTTGTTGCAACAGGCTGATATTTAAAGTTGACATAAACGCTCCGCGGCGGCATCAAGGGTGGCATCCTGTTTGGCAAAACATAGCCGAATCAGTTTGTGCGGGAAGGGTTGGGCGCAGAATACCGATAAGGGGATGGCGGCCACGCCGATGTTAACGGTGAGCCAGCGGCAGAAGTCCACATCATTCATATCCGACACCGCGCTGTAGTCCGCCAAAAGGAAATAGGTGCCCTCGCAGGGCAACAGCTCCAGACGGCTTGGCGCCAGCGCCCGCACCAGATGATCGCGGCGGTCGCGGTAAAAATCGGGTAGATGCTGCCAATGCTGCGGCTCATCGCGCAGCATATCGGCCAGCGCCAGCTGTGCCGGGGTATTGACGGCAAAGGTCAGGTACTGATGCACTTTTCGCACTTCGGCGCTTAGCGCCGCCGGCGCCACGCAATAACCCACCTTCCAACCTGTCATATGATAGGTTTTACCGAACGAGGAGACGGCAATGGCGCGCTGGCGCAGTCCGGGGTGCGTCAGCACGCTGGCATGGCCGCCGGCGGCGAAACAGATATGTTCGTACACTTCGTCGCTCAGCACATAGATTTCCCGATCGGCGATGGCCCGCCAAAGCGCGGTAAAGTCCTCTTCCCGCCAAACGGTGGCGGACGGATTATGCGGCGTGTTAAGGATTACCAGGCGGGTGCGGTCATTAAGCTGGGCGCCAAACGCCGCCCAGTCGACGCGAAACGACGGCGGCGAAAGCGCAATGTGCCGGGTCACGCCCCCGGCCAGGGTCACCGCCGGGGCATAACTGTCATAGCTGGGATCAAAACATATCACTTCATCACCGGTGCGCACCAGAGCGCTGATGGCGGCGAACAGGGCTTCCGTGGCCCCGGCGGTGACCGTCACTTCAAGATCCTGGTCGGGGCGCCAGCCGTACAGTTGTTCGGTTTTATCGGCAATCGCCGCGCGCAGCGTAAGCGCGCCGGTCATCGGCGCATATTGATTAGACCCTTGGGCCACATGATGCGCTAGCCGCGCCTTTAGGTAATCCGGGCCGTCAAAATCGGGAAATCCCTGGGACAGGTTAATGGCCTGATGCTGCTGCGCCAGTGCGCTCATCTGGGTAAAAATGGTGGTGCCCAAGGCGGGGAGTTTGCTTTGTGGAACGTAGGTGCTGCTCATGGCTAAATACCACTCTTAAAAGCCGGTTTTTAACTCAATATAACACGCTTGGCATAATTAACAATCGGGACGTTTAGACGGTTAAACGGCTAAATGCGCCTAAGCTTATCTGATTTATGCCTTTCCCGGCGGAATTAATTCCGGCAGGGCAGGTTGGTCAAAATGACTGAATCAATAGGACAAATTTTTTCGGCAGCATAAAGCACCAAAAAAGGCGACTATCATTAATACTTTTAACCGCAACGGAATGAGAGACAGATGATTAACGCAAAAAAATTAGCAGCACCTTTGGCTATCGGCTTCGGGCTGCTTGCCGGTTTTGCCCAGGCGGCGACCCAGACGTACGCCATGGACCCAGCCCATACCTCGGTGGTGTTCTCCTGGAACCATTTCGGTTTCTCCAATCCCACCGCTGATTTTTCAGACGTTACCGGCAATATCCATTTGGATGACGCCGATATCGCCCGTTCAACGGTGGATGTGTCTATTCCGATCGCCACGGTGGATACCCACGTCAAGGCATTGACGGATGAATTCAAGGGCAAGGACTATTTCGATCAGGCGGCCTATCCGCAGGCCACCTTCCGCAGCACCAAAATTGTCAGCGAAGGCGGCAATAAATATAAAGTCTATGGTGAACTGAAGATTAAAAATATTACCAAACCGGTGATATTGGATGCGGTGCTGAACAAGAAAGGCGAGCATCCGATGGAGAAAAAACAGGCGGTCGGATTTAACGCCACCACCACTATCAAGCGTTCTGATTTTGCCATGGACAAATATGCGCCTATGGTCAGCGACGCCGTAGCCATCAGTATTTCCACCGAGGCATTGGTAAAGTAATCGTCAAAACAGCAGATTCCATGTGGTAACGCAAGGGCGCGGGATTAACTTCGCTTCTCGTGGTTTAGCCAATCCGGTAAACTGAGGGCTGGATAACTGATTAACTTAGCCAGCCTATACCGAGGGAACCATGTATCAGGACTTGATTCGTAGTGAACTTAACGAAGCGGCGGCAACGCTTGCCACATTCCTCAGCGACGATCGCCATCTGCAGTCGATAGAAGACGCCGCCGTACTGATTGCCGATTCCTTTAAATCCGGCGGCAAGGTGCTGTCCTGCGGCAACGGCGGTTCTCATTGCGACGCCATGCATTTCGCCGAGGAACTGACCGGCCGTTATCGCGATAACCGTCCCGCCTATCCGGCTATCGCTATTTCCGATCCCAGCCATCTGTCTTGCGTCAGCAATGACTTTGGCTACGACTTTGTCTTTTCCCGTTATGTTGAAGCGTTGGGAAATAAAGGCGATGTCCTGCTCGGCATATCCACGTCCGGCAATTCGGCCAATATCATCCGCGCCGTGGCGGCGGCCCGCGCCAAAGGCATGAAGGTCATCGTGCTCACCGGTAAGGACGGCGGTAAAATGGCCGGTACCGCCGATGTGGAGATTCGGGTGCCGCATTTCGGTTACGCCGATCGTATTCAGGAAATCCATATCAAGGCTATCCATATCCTGATCCAGCTGATTGAAAAAGAAATGGCGGCGGTCGCGTAACTACGGCGTCCAGGCGTTCTGGTATAGGAGACGGGTCATGTGCGAACTGCTCGGGATGAGTGCCAATGTACCGACGGACATTTGCTTCAGTTTTACCGGGTTAGTACAACGCGGCGGCCGCACCGGGCCGCATAAGGATGGATGGGGCATTACCTTTTACGAGGGGTTGGGCTGCCGGACTTTTAAGGATCCGTTGCCGAGCTTCAATTCACCTATCGCCCGGCTGGTGCAGGATTATCCGATTAAATCCCGCGCGGTGGTGTCCCATATCCGCCAGGCCAACCGCGGCAAGGTATCGTTGGAAAATACCCATCCATTTACCCGCGAGCTGTGGGGGCGCAATTGGACGTTCGCCCATAACGGCCAGCTCCAGGGATTCCGCCAGCTGGATACCGGATGCTATCGGCCGGTGGGACAGACCGACAGCGAATATGCTTTTTGCTGGCTGCTGGCCAATCTTGCGGCGCGGTATCCGCGCACGCCGGCTAACTGGCCGGCGGTATTTCGTTATATCGCGACGCTTGCCGGGGAACTGCGGCATAAGGGCATATTTAATATGCTGTTGTCGGATGGCCGTTTTGTGATGGGGTATTGTTCCACCGATCTATACTGGATCACCCGGCGGGCGCCGTTTGGCAAGGCGACGTTGCTTGATCAGGATGTGGAGATCGATTTTCAGCAGCAGACCACGCCCAATGACGTGGTCACCGTTATCGCCACGCAGCCGCTGACCGGGAATGAAACCTGGCACAAGATTGCGCCAGGCGAGAGCGTATTATTTCGGTTCGGTGAGCGCGAACTGTGAAACCACGGGGGTGCCGCTGTTTAATTGCAGCGGCGCGCTTACGGTGTATTGACCGTTGACGACCGCCACAGCCGGCGGCTGGTGGTAACGGACAAAATAGGCATACCCCGGTTCAAGCGAACGCCAGAACGGGTAATAGGATGAAAAACGGTGCCGCTGCAGGTTGGCCTCGGTCATGCGGAACGGGAAAATATGAATGTTCACCTGTGCCTGTCCGTTTTGCAGCGCGGCCTCCACATATTGATATATTTCGGCGATATACCCGTCGGTCATGGCGTAACAGCCAATCGAACGGCAATCGCCATGGATCATCAACATGGCGCCGGAGTAGCCTTTTGATTGATCAAAGGCGTTGGGGAAACCGATATTTATCGCCCGATAATAATGGCTGTTCGGATTCAGGTTACGATTGGTAATAGAATAAAACCCCTCGGGGCTTTTAAAATCCCCTTCCTGCCGCTTGGGACCCAGGCCGCCGGAGAAATTACAAATGCGGTAACTGCCCAGCATGCGGTATTCATTACCCATCTTGGCATAAAGCTCAAGCGTGCGTTCTTCTTTGAAGATTTGAATAAAAACCGGTGAGCCTAATAATTGTGCTTTTAATTCTTTCGATACCTGCGGCTGCGCCTGCTCACTGGCATAACTGACGGACGTCATTGCCGGTATACAAAACAATATCGCAAATAGCAGTGCGATTTTGCCCATTATCATTCCTGCGTAGTCAAAATAATAAAGATGCCGGGCAACCGGAGGTTGTCGGCGGACCCTTTAAAAACGGCAAGTAAAACAACTAAAACAGCGACACGATATCACTGCCTGTATATTTATCAAGATACGTTTTGTATAAATTCGTCGCCTTACTGTATACTTGTACAGTTAAGGGGGGTTAATGCGTAAAATCATACATATCGATATGGATTGTTTCTTCGCGGCGGTGGAAATGCGCGACGATCCTTCTTTACGCGATATCCCCATCGCCATCGGCGGCAGGGCGGACCGGCGCGGGGTCATCAGCACCGCCAATTACCCGGCCCGGGAATTCGGCGTGCACAGCGCCATGTCCACCGCCATGGCGCTGAAACTCTGTCCGCATTTAAAACTGCTGCCCGGCCGCATGGCGGCTTATAAAGAAGCCTCGGAACATATCCGGCACATTTTCAGTCAATACACGCCGTTGATTGAACCGCTGTCGATGGACGAGGCTTACCTGGATGTGACGGACAGCCATCATCACAGCGGGTCGGCCACCAGGATTGCCCAGGCCATCCGCCGGCAGATTGCCGACGAGATTCATCTCACCGCCTCGGCCGGGGTGGCGCCGGTGAAATTTCTAGCCAAAATTGCCTCTGATTTAAATAAACCCAATGGACAATATGTGAT
Source organism: Acerihabitans sp. (assembly GCF_036398755.1). NCBI lineage: Bacteria > Pseudomonadati > Pseudomonadota > Gammaproteobacteria > Enterobacterales > Pectobacteriaceae > Acerihabitans > Acerihabitans sp. The sequence continues at coordinate 14,395 of NZ_DASWOM010000088.1, forward strand.
CACCCCCGATCAGGTGCCGGCTTTTCTGGCGCGACTGCCCTTAAGCAAAATCCCCGGCGTCGGCAAAGTCACCGCAAAGAAACTTGCCGATATGGGCTTAATCACCTGCCTGGACGTACAACGCTGCGATCTGGCGACGCTTTTGCGGCAGTTCGGTAAATTCGGCCGGGCTATCTGGGAGCGTTCCCAGGGCATTGATGAACGGGAGGTCTCATCCGACCGGCTGCGTAAATCCGTCGGCGTCGAGCGCACGCTGGCGGAAGATATCGTCGCTTGGGCCGAGTGCGAGGCCATTATCGAACTGCTCTATCCGGAGCTGGAACGCCGCCTGGCCCGGGTCAGGCCGGATCTGCATGTCGCCCGGCAGGGGATTAAACTGAAGTTTGCCGATTTTCAGCAGACCACCCAGGAGCATGTCTGGCCGAAGCTGAATAAAGAGGATCTACTGCGCACGGCGCGCCAGGCCTGGGATCAGCGGCGAGGGGATCGCGGCGTGCGGCTGGTGGGGCTGCATGTGACGTTATTGGATCCGCAAATCGAACGTCAGCTGATGCTCGATTGGGAAGACGATATGCGCAACCCGCCTCTTCCCTAAGGCATGGACGCGCAGTGTTGGTCACGATCATAAGACGCCGTAAAGACATCGGTGTAGGTTCGGACGCGCGATGAGGGTTCACATCCATGTGAACCGCCCTGCGGGCCGACGTCTCCGCCGTTGTTTCACTACGCTCCCGGCGTATTGATCCCCGGCGCGCTACGCGTTATTCCGCCAGACCCGTCTCAAACCGATGCGCGGAATTTAATCTTCAGCAGATTCAGTTTTTTTCAGGAATGGCTTTCAGCAGCGCGGTAAGCAATATCCAATATTGGCCGACGCTTTTGATATGCACCTGTTCATCCGGGGAGTGTGGTCCGGTGATGGTTGGCCCGATAGAGACCATGTCCATGCGCGGGTAGGGTTTTTTAAACAGACCGCATTCAAGTCCCGCGTGGATCACCTGGATATTGGGCGTTTTATTAAACAGCTTTTGGTAAGTTTCGCGCACCAGATGCATCACCGGTGAATTGGCGTCCGGTTTCCAGCCCGGGTAGCTGCCCTTGGCGGCCGTTTCGGCGCCGGCCAGCCGGCCCAGGGCGGTGAGCGTGCCCACCACGTCATCCTTGCCGCTGTCGATAAGCGAGCGGATCAGGCAGCGGATCATCGCCTTATCAGTCTCCATCGAGACCACGCCCACGTTCAGCGAGGTTTCCACCACACCCTTGACGTCGTCGCTCATGCGGATCACGCCGTTGGGCGTGGCGTTAAGCAGAGCGATAAAACGATCGCCGCAGGCTTTGGTCAACGCTTGCGCGTCCGTGGCGGCCGGTTCAATCTGGATCGCCGGCTTTTTCTCCACCGCCGCCAGTTCCGCCTTGATCACCGCCAGGTATTCCTGCGCCAGGGCATTGAGGCTTTCGGCGTTTTCCTGCGGCAGGGCGAGAGTCGCGAAGGCCTCGCGCGGAATGGCGTTACGCAAGGTGCCGCCGTTGAGATCCAGCAGCCGGATGTCCAGCTGATGGGCGTGCCGTGACAGGAAACGGGCCAGCAGTTTATTGGCGTTGCCCAGGCCCAGATGGATATCGCCGCCGGAGTGGCCGCCTTTCAATCCTTTTACCGTCAGCTTAAGGGTCTGGTAACCGGCCGGCACCGCTTCGCGTTCAAGGGGCAGGACGGTTTTGAAATCAACCCCGCCCGCGCAGCCCATATAGATTTCGCCTTCTTCCTCGGAATCGGTATTGATCAGGATATCGGCCTGCAGCCAGCCCGGCTGTAAGCCAAAGGCGCCGGCCATGCCGGTTTCCTCGGTCATGGTCAGCAACACTTCCAGCGGACCGTGCTGCACGCTGTCGTCGGCGAGCACCGCCAGCGCGGAGGCCATGCCGATGCCGTTATCGGCGCCGAGCGTAGTGCCGCGCGCCTTGACCCAGTCGCCATCGACATAAGGCTGGATGGGATCGGTGGCGAAATCATGAATGGTGTCGCTGTTTTTCTGCGGCACCATATCCAGATGCGCCTGCAACACCACCGGCTGGCGTTTTTCATAACCCGGCGTGGCGGGCTTGCGCAGCAGGACATTACCCACCGCATCGCGCTCGCCATGCAGGCCTTTTTCCTGCGCCCAGCGCAGGATATGGGTCGCCAGCGCTTCCTCATGATAAGAGGGATGGGGAATGGAGCAGATTTTGGCGAATATCTGCCATAATGGCTGAGGTGAAAGTTGAGTCAGTTCAGACACGATAAAAACTCCTGTTACAACGTAAGACCCGGTCTGGTCGTTAACAAACAGCCCGCAGACGGTCGCATGGTTACCAAAGAGGAATAAAGAATACCACTTTACGTTGCCCTGGTGGGAAACCGCGGTTAAAAAGGGCGGTAGCGCTGGTATTTCGGCGGTGTCGTCTTTATAATCTCGCGCAACCTTTTTTCCCTGTACTATTAAGCCGACCCAATCCGGCTGGGACAGCATTTATGAGCGAAAAATACGTCGTAACCTGGGACATGTTGCAAATTCAGGCGCGGAAACTGGCCCAACGGCTACTCCCCGCAGAACAGTGGAAGGGTATTATCGCGGTCAGCCGCGGCGGCCTGGTGCCCGGATCGCTGCTGGCGCGCGAGCTGAATATCCGCCATGTGGACACGGTTTGCATCTCAAGTTACGACCATAACAACCAGCGCGAACTCCAGGTGCTTAAACGCGCCGAGGGTGACGGCGAGGGTTTTATCGTCATAGACGATCTGGTGGATACCGGCGGCACGGCCAAAGCCATCCGCGATATGTATCCCAAAGCCCATTTCGTGACGATTTTCGCCAAACCCGCCGGCCGACCGCTGGTGGATGACTATATGGTCGATATCCCGCAGGATACCTGGATTGAACAGCCCTGGGACATGGGCGTGGTATTTATTCCCCCGCTGGTGGGCAAATAAGTATCGGGTAACCAGACGTTTTGCCCGGGCCGGTTGCACGGCCGATTAAACCCGCACAATCCCCGATCGCACGCCCGGCACCATGCCGGGCGTCGGTTTATTTGTCGCTTAATGAGCAACCTTGCTAATATAATTCCTCATTCATGGATTTTGACTGGCGGAGGCGATGGCTCAATGAGCGGCACCAATCTGAGCGAAGTACTGTTTAAACCCACATTCAAGCAACAGGAAACCTCGACACTGGTCACCCGGCCACGTCATATCGGCAGGCAAGCCGCCATCCTCGCCGCCCTCGATGGCACTAATCCCGGCAACTGGTACCGTATGATCAACCGCCTGCTGTGGATTTGGCGCGGCATCAATCCCTGGGAAATTGAAGAGGTGCTGGCCCGAATCGCCGCCAGCAACAGCGACAGGACCGACGATCGCCTGCTGGATACCGTGATCGGCTATCGGCCCGGCAACTGGATATATGAGTGGTCCCATCAGGGCATGACATGGCAACAGCGCGGCATGGATGAACCGGATGCGGCGCTGGCCGGGCAGCATTGGCTACAGGCGGCCAATTTCTACAGCGTGGCCGCCTATCCCCATCTGTGCGGCGATCTGCTGGCGGAACAGGCGCAAACCCTGGCCAATCGCGCCTGGGAAGAAGCGGCCTCGCGGTTGAGCTATGAGTTGAAGGCGCTGAACTTCCCCATCGCCGGCGGCGGCAGCGTAACGGGCTTTTTGCATTTGCCGGCGCAAGGCTACGGCCCGTTTCCCACCGTGCTGGTGTGCGGCGGCCTGGATATGTTGCAAAACGATACCTATCGGCTGTTCCATGACTACTTTGCCCCGGCGGGCATGGCGATGTTGACCATCGACATGCCGTCTATCGGTTTTTCGTCCAAATGGACCCTGAACCAGGATTCCAGTTTTCTTCATCAACAGGTGCTAAAAGGCCTGGCGGAGGTTCCCTGGATCGATTCCCGGCGCGTTACGGCGTTTGGTTTTCGTTTCGGCGCCAATATCGCCGTCCGGCTGGCCTATCTGGAGTCTCAGCGCCTGCGCGGCGTCGCCTGTCTGGGACCGGTGGTGCACGCTCTGCTTACCGACTCCGCGCGCCAGGATAAAGCGCCGGATATGTTCATGGATGTGCTGGCCAGCCGCATGGGCATGGCCCATGCCTCGGACGCGGCGCTGAAAATCGAGCTGAGCCGCTATTCCCTCAAGACTCAGGGTCTGTTGGGCAGGCGCTGCCCGACGCCGATGCTGGCGGGTTTTTGGGATAACGATCCTTTTAGCCCCAAGGAGGAGGCGGCGCTTATCGCGTCGTCATCGCTGTCCGGCGCGTCATTGCGCATAAAATCGGCGCCGGTTTACCAGAATTTTCATCGGGCATTGCTTGAAATCAGTGATTGGCTGGCAAAAATGTGAAGAATCATATTTGCTTAATCCTATTAGTTTGCTAAACAAAGAGATGAAAAATTCATTTTGTGGTATTTGAGGTTATCAGCATGGCGTTAGTAAGTGGACACCCGAAAAGCCGATTGATGAAAGGATTTACCGCCCTGGGGCCCTATATTCGCGAAGGGCAGTGCAGCGACAATCATTTTTTCTTTGATTGCCTGGCGGTTTGCATCAATATGCAGCCTTCGCCGGAAAAACGTGAATTCTGGGGATGGTGGATCGATCTGGAAGCTGAAGAAAAACGTTATACCTATGCCTACCACCTGGGTATGTTCGACAAATCCGGCCATTGGAATGAAGAAAAAATCAGCGACCAGGACGTGATCGATAAGCTGGAAAGCTCGCTGCGCGCTTTCCATAAACGCCTGCGCGCTTATATCGTATCGCTTGAAATGACGCTCGAACCGGCGGATAGCTTTAAAGAAAAGCCTTTTGTCCTGAGAGACTGACACCATCAGGCACCTGCTTTTTATCTTATTTCGCGTTATGCTGGCGGGCATAGCGCTTTTTCTTTTTTTATAAAGACCAGGCGCGTCTTTTTAACTTCATCACGGTAGAAATGTTATGGATGGCAGCCAGACATTGGTTGTGAAATTGGGCACCAGCGTGTTGACCGGCGGATCGCGCCGGCTTAACCGCGCCCATATCGTAGAACTGGTGCGCCAATGCGCGCAGCTGCACGCCGCCGGCCACCGGATAGTGATTGTCACCTCAGGCGCCATCGCCGCCGGCCGTGAGCATCTGGGCTATCCCGAGCTGCCGGCCACTATCGCGTCAAAACAGCTGCTGGCCGCCGTCGGCCAAAGCAGCCTGATTCAGCTGTGGGAGCAGCTGTTTTCCATCTATGGCATCCATATCGGCCAGATGCTGCTCACCCGCGCCGATATGGAAGACCGCGAGCGTTTCCTTAACGCCCGCGACACGCTGCGCGCGCTGCTGGATTACCGCATTGTGCCGGTTATCAATGAAAACGACGCGGTGGCCACCGCCGAAATCAAAGTCGGCGATAATGATAATCTCTCGGCGCTGGTGGCTATCCTGGCCGACGCCGATAAACTGCTGCTGCTGACCGATCAGGCCGGGCTGTTTACCGCCGACCCGCGCACCAACCCCGACGCCACGCTGATAACCGAAGTCACGGCCATCAACGACGCGCTGCGCGCCATCGCCGGCGACAGTGTCTCCGGCCTGGGCACCGGCGGCATGGCCACCAAGATCCAGGCGGCGGATGTCGCCAGCCGGGCCGGCGTCGATGTGGTGATCGCCGCGGGCCACAAGCCGGGCGTTATTGGCGATATGATGGCGGACATGCCGGTCGGCACCCGCTTCCATGCGCTCGAAATGCCGCTGGAAACCCGTAAGCGCTGGCTGTTCGGTCCGCCGCCGGCGGGTGATATCACCGTCGATAACGGCGCGCTGGCGGCGATCCGCGAGCGGGGCAGCTCGTTATTGCCCAAGGGCATCCGCTCGGTGGACGGTGACTTTTCCCGCGGCGTGGTGGTGCGTATTCGCGGCCTGGACGGTAAAGATTTGGCCCATGGCGTCAGCCGCTATAATAGCGATGCGCTGCGTATGATTGCCGGGCGGCATTCGCAGGATATCAGCGCCATCCTGGGCTATGAATACGGGCCGGTCGCCATCCACCGCGACGATATGATCATCTATTAAGGAGTAGCTATGCTTGAGCAAATGGGCAAAGACGCCAAAGCGGCCTCCTGGCAACTGGCCGTGCTGAGCAGCGCCGACAAAGACCGGGCCCTGCTGGCCATCGCCGATCGTCTGGAAGCGCAAAGCGCGGATATCCTGGCGGCCAACGCGCTCGATATGAGCGACGCGCGGCTAAACGGCCTGAGCGACGCCCTGCTGGATCGCCTGCTGTTGACGCCGGCGCGCTTAACCGCCATTGCCGCCGATGTACGCCAGGTCTGCCGCCTGACCGATCCGGTGGGACAGGTGATCGACGGGAGCAGGCTGGACAACGGCCTGCAGCTTGAGCGCCGCCGCGTGCCGCTGGGCGTGGTGGGCGTGATTTATGAAGCCCGCCCCAATGTGACGGTGGACGTGGCGGCATTATGTCTGAAAACCGGCAACGCGGTGATACTGCGCGGCGGTAAAGAGACCCACCGCACCAACGCCGCCACGGTAAAAGCCATCCAGCAGGCGCTGGTGGAGTGCCGTCTGCCGGCAAGCGCGGTGCAGGCTATCGACAATCCCGATCGCGCTCTGGTCAACGAGCTGCTGCAACTCGATCGCTACGTGGATATGCTTATCCCGCGCGGCGGCGCGGGGCTGCATAAGCTGTGCCGTGAAAACTCCACCATACCGGTAATAACCGGCGGCATCGGCGTATGCCATATTTACGCCGATGAAACCGTCGACGTTGAACCGGCGCTGAAAGTGATAGAAAACGCTAAAATCCAGCGCCCCAGCGCCTGCAATTCGCTTGAGACCCTGCTGGTGCATGAAGCGGTCGCCTCGGCCTTCCTGAGCCGTTTAAGCCGGCATATGCACGGCCTTGGGGTGACGCTGCACGCCGACGACGGCGCCAGGCCATATCTGGCCGACGGCCCGGCGACCTGCGTGCCGGTTGCGGAGGCTGATTATCATGATGAATGGCTCTCCCTGGATTTAAATGTCAAGGTCGTGAGCGGATTTGAAGAGGCCGTGGACCATATCCGCAATTACGGTACCCAACATTCGGATGCCATCCTGACCCAATCACTGGCGAATGCGCAGCGCTTTGTGCGCGAGGTGGATTCTTCGGCGGTGTATGTGAATGCGAGCACTCGCTTCACCGACGGCGGCCAGTTCGGCCTGGGCGCGGAAGTGGCGGTCAGTACCCAGAAGCTCCACGCGCGCGGCCCAATGGGTTTGGAAGCGCTTACCACCTATAAGTGGATTGGCTATGGGGATAATTCAATCCGGGTATAAGGCAGCGGCACGGATGCCGCAGCGATGACTGCAGCTACGAGTAAATAAATAATAGCGCGCCGCGATCGGCCTTGATGCCGGCGGTGGATAATCAGCTATTCATATCGGCATTTTGGCTTACCGCTGCTTGAGTCGCTAGATGATAGCAGGCGCTTACTCCGCTACTATGGCCAATCATACTTGCCAGCTTTTACAGCCCGTCGTCATACCGGCTAAAAATCCCGCGATCCCGCTCGATAAACTCCAGGGTATTGCCCTCCGGGTCATCCAGGAAAAGGGTGCCGATACCTTTATCCAAAGCTCCGGCGCCGTCCATAACCCAAAATACCGCCATCTCGGTGGACATCTGGTAAGGCTTTAGTCTTTTTGCAAGTAACCAGACGGCGCAACGGTTAAGATCCTCTACCTGGAACGCGATATGACGCGAGGGATCCCGGATTGTCCGCGCACCGGTCGACGGCATCAGGTGCAGGCAAAATCCCCGGCCCGCGTTGAGCCAGTTATATTTGGCGGGGTGCCGCGTCATACCGAGGGCGTCACGGTAATATCCCAGCATCAGGTCCATGTCATGTACCGCCAGGGCGCAGTGGTGTACACCGAGTAGTTGCATATCTCTCCTTCTTAGCCTAGGCCGGGAATGGTAGCCCTGGCTGCGATTTAGGGCAGGTGAGTGCTAACTATAGAACACTGCGGGTCCCTGTGATCCGGGGGCTGGCGAGTGAGGAACAGGTGATAATGTAGCCGCAGGTTGATCTTGAACGGTTATTTGCTGCTTTTATCGGCATACGCACGCACGCCTATTGACTCTTTAACCGCTTTTGCATAACGTGTCCCCCCGAGATTCATCCCGCATGACACAGCCTCATCATGCCGATATAGCTCAGTTGGTAGAGCAGCGCATTCGTAATGCGAAGGTCGTAGGTTCGACTCCTATTATCGGCACCA
>NZ_DASWOM010000089.1:0-24360 GCF_036398755.1 Acerihabitans sp.
CCCGACCGAGCGCCCCACGGCGCGCTATGCCCGCCAACGCTAAATTGAAAGCAGACGTGTTCAAGGGAGAGTGTGCCGATGGGGTGGATTCTGAAAGCGCGGTAAAACAATCTCTCCCTGCGCCCGCTCCTTGAGGAAGCATGCCCACTAGTGGTAAGGTTTAGCGTTTTCTTATTTTTTTACATTTGTTATTAGCAAGGGGATTTACGCAATGCGTATCATTCTGCTGGGCGCTCCGGGCGCTGGTAAGGGCACTCAAGCACAATTCATTATGGAAAAGTACGGTATTCCGCAGATTTCCACCGGCGACATGCTGCGCGCCGCGGTGAAAGCGCAATCCGAACTGGGTAAAAAAGCCAAGGCTATCATGGACGCCGGTAAACTGGTCACCGACGAACTGGTGATTGCGCTGGTCAAAGAACGCATCAAACAAGACGACTGCCGCAACGGCTTCCTGCTTGACGGCTTTCCGCGCACCATCCCGCAGGCGGACGCCATGAAGGATGCCGGCATCGACGTCGACTATGTACTGGAATTCGCGGTACCGGATGAGCTTATTATCGACCGCATCGTCGGCCGCCGTGTCCATGCTCCCTCAGGCCGCGTCTACCACGTCAAGTTCAATCCGCCGAAACACGAAGGCCGGGATGACGTCACCGGCGAGCCGCTGACCACCCGCAAGGACGACCAGGAAGACACCGTGCGCAAACGCCTGGTGGAATACCATCAGCAGACCGCGCCGCTGATTGGTTATTACCAGAAGGAAGCCGACGCCGGCCACACCCAATACCGCAAAATCGACGGCACCCAACAGGTCGCCGCCGTCAGCAAAGAACTGGCCGCGATCCTCGGTTGATTCACCCTATCATCCGCCAGGCGGCATCTGCCCCTGGCGTAGTTTTCCGCGCCATCAATCGCCGCGCCGCCTATCGTAATGATTTGTATCCCCCAGGCTGATAACGATTCTCCGCCAGCGCTTTTGCGCTACACTATCGAGGCGAAAACCGCCGGTTAATCCCTCTTAAATACAGGGAATTAGCCTATTGATTAAAAGGATGGGCAGGGAATGAGACAGGAAAAATATGGCGTGCTGATGGTAAACCTGGGCACGCCGGAGGCGCCGACATCCCAGGCCGTAAGACGTTACCTGGCCGAGTTTCTCAGCGACCGGCGCGTGGTGGACACCCCGCGCATTCTCTGGTGGCCCCTGCTGCGGGGCGTCATCCTGCCGCTGCGCTCACCCCGGGTGGCCAAGCTGTACAAAAGCATCTGGATGGAGCAAGGTTCGCCGCTGATGGTATTTTGCCGCCGCCAGCAGGCGGCGCTGGCCGCGGTATTGCCGGACGCGCAGGTGGAACTGGCCATGAGCTATGGCAAGCCTTCCCTGCCGGCGGCGCTTGAACGCCTGCTGGGCGCGGGTGTCACAAAACTGGTGATCCTGCCGCTCTATCCGCAGTACTCAAGCTCCACCAGCGCGTCCATCTGGGATGCGGTGGCACGCATCCTGGTCGGCTATCGGTCCTTGCCGTCCATCAGTTTTATCCGCGACTACGCCGCGCACCCGGCCTATATAGCGGCGCTGGCGCAAAGCGTCCGGCGCTCTTTTGCCGAACATGGCGAGCCGGATCGGCTGGTCATCTCGTTCCATGGCATCCCGCAGCGCTACGCCCGCGAGGGCGACGATTATCCGCTGCGCTGCGAGGATACCCGCCGCGCGCTGGTCGCCGCGCTCGATTATCCGCCGGAAAAAGTGATGATGACCTTCCAATCGCGTTTTGGCCGCGACCCCTGGCTGACGCCGGCGACGGACATGACGCTTAAAAGCCTGCCGGGGCAGGGCGTCAGGCATATCCAGGTGATATGCCCGGGTTTTTCCTCCGACTGCCTTGAGACGCTGGAAGAAATCAAGGAACAGAACCGCGAAATCTTTACCCACGCCGGCGGCGACGCCTTCCACTATATCCCGGCGCTGAATGACGACCCCGCCCATATCGATCTGTTCCGCCAACTGGTCAGCGAACAACTGGGCTAAAGGCTAGATAGGGATCTTGGCGGCGTCCAGCTGGAGCAGGGCAATCATGCTGGTGGCGATCTCCCGCTCGCCCATCACCACCTGGGTAGCGCCGCGTTCGGTAATGTACGCCACCTCGTCGTCATAATGCGCGCGCACGATAATGCGCAGATCCGGGCGTTTTTCCCGCGCCAGGGCGACGATTTCCCCGGCCTCGAACCCGTTGGGGATGGTCAGCAACAGCCAGCGGGCGCAGTCCAGGCGCGCAAGGGACAAGATTTCCGGCCTGGCTGCATTGCCCAGCACCACGTTTATTCCCTGGCCGCGCAGCGTATCCACCCGGGCCCGGTTATGTTCAATCACCACCATCGGCATGCCCGCTTCGACAAGTTTTGCCCCTATCAGGCTGCCGACCCGGCCGTAACCGACCAGCAGCGCGTGATGGCAAACCTCCATGGGCGGCTGGATTTCTTCTCCAGGCTGCCTGTCGGGGGCTTTTTCGTCCTCGCTGTCATGCCGCGCCAGGTAGCGCTCAAGCAAAGCAAACATCAGCGGGTTGATCATAATCGACAAAATCGCCCCGGCCAGCACCAGGTTCTGTCCCTGGGGCGACAACATGCCCAGGGTGATGCCCAACCCCGCGAGAATAAAAGCGAACTCGCCGATTTGCGCCAGGCTGACTGAAATGGTCAGGGCGGTACGGCTGGAGTGGCCGAAGATTTTCACCAGCGCAAAGGCCGCCGCCGATTTACCGACCAGGATAATGGCCAGGGTGACCAGCACCGCCAGCGGTTCGTGGATAATAATCAGCGGATCGAACAGCATGCCCACCGAGACAAAAAACAGCACGGCAAAGGCGTCGCGCAGCGGCAGCGTATCGTGGGCGGCGCGATGGCTCAGTTCCGATTCGTTTAATACCACGCCGGCAAAAAACGCGCCCAGGGCGAAAGAGACGCCGAACAGTTCTACCGCGCCAAAGGCGATGCCCAGCGCCATGGCCAGCACCGACAGGGTGAACAGCTCCCGTGACCCGGTGCTGGCGCTTTTAGCCAGCACCCAGGGCACCACCCGCCGCCCCACCACGATCATAAGCGTAATAAACGCCGCCACTTTGCCGAGGGTCAACGCGAGATCCAGCCACACCTGACGCATCGTCTCGCTTTCGCCGTCGAGCAGTTTGCCATAGGCCGGCAGCAGGACCAGCGTCAGCACCATCACCAGATCTTCGACTATCAGCCAGCCAATGGCGATTTGACCGCGCCGGCTATCGATAAGCTGCCGCTCCTCCAGCGCGCGCAGCAGCACCACGGTGCTGGCGGTGGAAAGGCACAGCCCGAACACCAGGCCATTGGCCAGGGTCCAGTGCATGACCATGGAAAAGGTGATGCCAAGCAGCGTCGCCACCGCAATCTGGGCGATGGCGCCGGGAATGGCGATCGACTTCACCGCCATCAGGTCCTTCAGGGAAAAATGCAGCCCCACGCCGAACATCAGCAAAATCACCCCCAGCTCGGCCAGCTCGGGCGCCAGCGACGTGTCGGCGACAAAACCGGGGGTATGCGGACCGACCAATACGCCGGCCACCAGGTAGCCGACCAGGGGGGAAATACGAAAGCGGTTAGCCAGGATGCCTAGCAGGAATGCCAGGACCAGGCCTCCGACGATGGTACTGATAAGGGGTGTGGCATGATGCATCCCAACTCCTTGAACAGGGGGTTAGAAACAAAGATTTACATATTGAGTTTATGGTATTCGCGGGGTCTTTGTGTAGGAGTTTATAACTAATCGCTAAATAAAAGGGTTTTGTGACAAAAAAAGGGTCAAGACGAGAGTTTTATCACTTTTTTAAGCCGGTTTGCTGCGGGACAAGGCTTGGGGTTTTACCCCCAAGCAGTTTTTTGGCAAACACAACCGTCTTTTAACTATTATCAGGCAGGAAAGCGGTAAGAATGCCTAATAAAGGCAGGAACGAGCAGATTTGGTACACATATTCGATGCCGGCGATGTCGGCGATATGGCCCAGCACCGCCGCGCCCAGCCCGCCCATGCCGAAGGCGAAGCCGAAAAACAGCCCGGACACCATGCCGATCCTGCCCGGCAGCAGTTCCTGGGCGTACACCAGTATGGCGGAAAAGGCGGAGGCGATAATGACGCCGATAAACAGGGTCAGCACGCTGGTCACCGCCAGCGAGGCATAGGGCAGCATCAGCGTAAACGGCGTGACGCCGAGAATCGAGCCCCAGATCACATATTTACGCCCGATGCGATCGCCCACCGGCCCGCCGATAACGGTGCCGACCGCCACCGCGAACAGAAACGCGAACAGGTGCATCTGCGCCGCCTGTATCGACAGGCCGAATTTATGTATCAGGTAAAAGGTGTAATAACTGCTGATACTGGTGAGATAAAAGTATTTGGAAAAGATCAGCACCAGCAGTACGGCGATGGCCCAGGCCACCCGACGGCCCGGCAGCGGGAAAGCGCCGGCGGTGTGGGCTCGCTTGGGCGCGGGAGCCTTGATGGCGCCGCGATACCAATTGCCCACCTGCAGCAGGATGATGGTGCCCAACAGCGACGCCAGCGCAAACCAGGCAAGGTGCCCTTTGCCATAGGGCGCGATAAACAACGCCGCCAGCAGCGGCCCGAGCGAAGCGCCGAAATTGCCCCCGACCTGGAACAACGACTGGGCCAGGCCGTGCCGGCCACCGGATGCCATGCGCGCCACCCTGGACGACTCAGGATGGAATACCGACGAGCCGGTGCCGACCAGCGCCGATGCAACCAACACCATGGGAAAGCTGGTTGCCGCCGCCATCATCAGGATGCCGCATAAGCTGAAACCCATGCCGATGGGCAGCGAGTAGGGCTGCGGATATTTATCGGTAAAGCCGCCAATCAGCGGTTGCAGCAGCGAGGCAATAATCTGGTAGGTAAGGGTAATCATCCCCACCTGGGTAAAACTGAGCGAAAACGATGCCTGCAGCAGCGGATAAATCGCCAGGATCAGCGATTGCACCATGTCGTTGAGCAGATGGGCGACGCTGATGGCGGCCAGGATCGGGAATAGCGTGCGCCGCCCGGCCACCATCGAGGAGTGCGGATCCGTGGCGCGCAACGTCATGAGAGGGTCGCCTTCTTATCCTGGCCGTCGCGTTTGGCGATATCGGCAAAGGTCGCCGACAGCAGCAGGCGCAAATCCGCCGGGCTGAGCTCAATATCCAGGCCGCGCTTGCCGCCTGAGACGAATATCGTGGCGAACGCCTGCGCCGGCGCGTCAATCACCGTCGGCAGGCGTTTTTTTTGCCCCAGCGGACTGATGCCGCCCACCAGGTAGCCGGTGGTTTTTTGCGCCAGCAGGGGATCGGCCATTTCGGCTTTTTTCGCGCCCAGCGCTTTGGCGACTTTTTTTAAATCCAGCTGCAACGCCACCGGCGTTACCGCGACAGCCAGCCGTTTGGCCTCGCCGTTCAGCGCCACCAGCAGGGTTTTATAGACCTGGGCGGCATCCAGGCCCAGCTTGCTGACCGCCTCATCGCCGAAATGGGTTTCATCATTATCATGCTGGTAAGGATGGAGGGTAAAGGCGATATGGTTTTTGTCCAGTAAATCAACCGCAGGCGTCATGACATCGTCCCGAAGACTATATAGATGCTTAATGAATAAATAATAATTCAGATTAGCGTAGTCGCGACGAGGGGTAAATGCCCCGCCGGCAAAAAAGGCTCAGCGCCGTAGCAGCGAGGGCAAACTCTCAGCGCCATACAGGTGCAGGGCGCCCACCGCCACGATATACCCGCCGGCGGGCAGGTCCTCCAGCAGCCCTTTCCAGCGCAGGTTGCGCTCGGTCATCAGGTAATGATACAGGTCGGCGCTGAAGGTGGCGGGAAATGACTTGTCAAGGTTGACCGGCCCGTTGTCGAGCCACCAGCCGATCATGGTTTGCAGCAGCCGCGCGTTGGTATGCCAATGGCGCAGGGTATCCTCAAGCAGGGCTTTGCCCTGATCCGGCAACTGCAACAGCAGGTCCAGCTGTTCCTCCGGCCCTTCCAGTTCTATCACCGGCTTGTCCATCTCCCTGGCCGCCTGGATCAGCTGATAATCGATGCCGTAAGCCGCGCGCAGCCCCAGCCGCTCGGCCTGCCGCGCCTGCAGCATCAGCGCGACCTGCCAGGCGGGTAACGCCGACAGCGCCTGCTCGTCCAGTTGGTATTCGGCGCACAAGCCGCTGAAAATGCGATAATGGTCGCAGGAAAGGCGATCTATAAGCGGGGTGTCCACCGGCGGCACCGAGGCCAACGGCGAACCGACGGTGATATCCGCTTCCACCACCAGCGCCGTGGCCTGGCGCAGGAGGGATAGCAGCCGCGCGGGCAGCGGCGACATATTCCTGGTGCCCATATGGATACTGCCCACCATATGCAGCCGGCGATGATCGGACAGGTTGACGTCCATGCCCGGCCAGGCGTACAGCGCCGGGGGAAGGAGACCCAGCAGGGCCGCCGCGCGCCGTAATAAGGTCCTCATTGCGTACCGCTCCGGTTGCGTGATAAGTCGTTAACGTTAACATCAACGCCAGTGTATGACGTTACGCTTTGGGCTTAAAGCGTATCAGGCGATTGGCGTTGCTGACCACGGTAATCGACGATAGGGCCATGGCGGCGCCTGCCACCACCGGACTGAGCAACGTGCCGGTAAAAGGATAGAGAACGCCGGCGGCGATGGGAATGCCCAGGGCGTTATAGATAAATGCGCCGAGCAGGTTTTGCTTCATATTGCGCAGCGTGGCGTTGGCTATCGCCAGGGCGTCGGCCACTCCGTGCAGGCTATGACGCATCAGGGTAATGGCGGCGGTTTCAATCGCCACGTCGCTGCCGCCGCCCATGGCGATGCCGACCTCCGCCTGCGCCAGCGCCGGCGCGTCATTGATGCCGTCGCCAATCATGGCCACCCGGTGGCCCTGGCGCTGCAGCGTTTTAATCGCCTGCGCCTTGCCGTCCGGCAAAACACCGGCGATGACCCGATCGATGCCGGCTTCCCTGGCCACCGCGCCGGCGGTGGCCGGATTATCGCCGGTCAGCATCACCAGGGAATAGCCCAGCGCGTGCAGACGGCGCAGCGCGGCCACGCTGTCGTCGCGCAACGGATCGCGCACGGCGAACAGCGCCGCCGCCTTGCCGTCCAGCGCCAGCAGTACCGGCGTGGCGCCCTGTTCCGACCAGAAGGCGATGCGCGCGGCAAAAGCGCTGGTGTCGATCCGCTGTTGTTCCAGCAGCGCGCTGTTGCCGAGCCACGCCTGTTTCCCGGCGACGACGCCGCTGACGCCCAGTCCGCGCAGGGTGCGAAAATCGCCGACCGCGCCCAGTTGCCGCGCTCCGGCATAATCCACCAGCGCATGGGCCAGGGGATGGCTGGAGCCTTGTTCCAGCGCGGCGGCGACCGCCGCGATGTCATCCAGGATAAAACCGGCCGCCGGCTCGACCGCCACCACCCTGGGCCGTCCTTCCGTCAGCGTGCCGGTTTTATCGAACACCAGGGTATCAAGCGTGGTGGCATGCTGTAGCGCGTCGGCGTCGCGCACCAGTACGCCGAACTCAGCGGCGCGTCCGATGCCGGCGATAATAGACATGGGCGTGGCCAGTCCCAGGGCGCAGGGGCAGGCGATTATCAGCACCGTGGTGGCGATAACCAGGGTATAAATCATCTGCGGCTGCGGACCGACCAGATACCATATTGCCGCGCTGATAACGGCAATCGCCACCACGGCGGGCACAAAGATGGCCGAGATGCGATCCGCCAGCTGTCCGATGGCCGGTTTGCTGCTCTGCGCCTGACGGACCAAACGGATAATGCGCGCCAGCGTGGTCTGGCTGCCGATGGCATCGGCCCGGAACAGCACGCCGCCGTCCTGCGCCACGGTGCCGGCATGGATTTTTTCGCCGGCGGATTTATGCCGCGCCGCCGGCTCGCCGGTCAGCATGGACTCATCCAGCCAGATCTCGCCCTGGACGATTTCGCCGTCCACCGGCACCCGATCGCCGGTGGTCAGTCTGAGCGTCATGCCAAGCCGTACCTCGGCCAGCGGCAGGGTATGTTCACCGTCGCCATCAACCACCCGGGCCATGGGCGGCGTCAAATCCAGCAGGCGTTCCAGCGCCTGGGACGAGCGCTGGCGCGCGCGCTGTTCCAGGGCGTGGCCCAGGTTAATCAGCCCGATTATCATCGCGCTGGCCTCGAAATAGAGGTGGCGCGCCATCATGGGGAATATATCCGGCCACAGCGCGACGCTGATGGAGTAGAGCCAGGCGGCGCCGGTGCCTAATGCCACCAGGGTATCCATGGTGGCGCCGCCGGCCCGCAGGCTCTTCCAGGCGTTGTGGTAAAAATGACCGCCGGCGATCACCATCACCGCAAGCGTAACAACACCGATTACCAGCCACAGCGGCCGGCTTTCCGGCGTCAGCGTCATGCTGCCGCCTAACAGTCCCCAGGCCATCAGCGGCACGCCCAGCGCCAGGGCCAGCGCCGATTGCCAACGGAAACGACGCGTCGCCTGGCGCGCCGTTTGCTGCTGGCGTTCCCGCCGCAGGGCGTCATCCTGGATTATTTCCGCGCCGTAGCCGGCGCGTTCCACGGCGGCAACCAACGCCGCATTGTCGGGCGCGCCCAGCACCAGGGCGCTGCGTTCCGCCAGGTTGACCCGCGCCTGTGCGACGCCCGGTACCTGTTGCAAGGCCCGTTCGACGCGCAGGACGCAGCTGGCGCAGCTCATGCCGTTGATCAGCAAATGCAGGCTGTCATCGGCATCGGTGCCCGTCGGGGGTATTGCCGGAATAACCGTCGCCGCTGCCAGAGAGTCCGGCGCTACAGTGTTGCCTGTCAGCGGCTCAGTTTTTGGGTGGGCAACGTCTCCGGCCAAAGCGGCATGATAGCCCGCCTGTTCCACCGCCCGGATAAGCTCCGGCGCCGTGGCGCCGCCGGTTATCGTGGCAGAATCAAGCGCTACCTGCGCGCTCTCCACGTCATCACGTGATTCCAGGGTTTCCCGTACCCGTTTAATACAGTGTTCGCAGGAGAGACCCTGCAGGGCGAGCACAATGGTCTGTGACATTGAAGACTCCTAGGTGAAAGTCGCGGCGGGCCGCCCGGTCGGTGAAAAGGCCACCATACTGATTGACTACCG
Source organism: Acerihabitans sp. (assembly GCF_036398755.1). Lineage (NCBI taxonomy): Bacteria > Pseudomonadati > Pseudomonadota > Gammaproteobacteria > Enterobacterales > Pectobacteriaceae > Acerihabitans > Acerihabitans sp. The sequence continues at coordinate 9,192 of NZ_DASWOM010000089.1, forward strand.
CGTGGAAAAGTCGTTGTAATAGAGCTTAAACCTTACCGCAAGGGGAAGGTCAAGGGGGAAAAATGAATATCAGCGATGTAGCGAAAAAAACCGGTTTGACCAGTAAGGCGATTCGTTTTTATGAGGATAAGGCGTTGGTAACGCCGCCGGTGCGCCGGGATAACGGTTATCGCAGCTATAACGCGCGCCATGTGGAAGAATTGACGCTGCTGCGCCAGGCGCGACTGGTGGGATTTAACCTGGACGAGTGCCGCGAGCTGGTGGCATTGTTCAACGACCCCCTGCGCCACAGCGCCGATGTGAAGGCGCGCACCCTGCGCAAGGTTAAGGACATTGAACATCATATTGAAGAACTGAAAGCCATGCGCCTTCATCTTTTGGCCCTGGCGGAAAGCTGCCCCGGCGACGACAGCGCCGAGTGCCCGATTATCAATAACCTCTCAGGCTGCTGCGCCGGTACGCGTCAAGACTGATATGAGCGCCGCCGCGCGCCGGCAGGAGTTCCAGGCAGCCAATCGGCCCGCGCCGCTTCAGGCATTCTCATCGCGCGGGCGCACCCGCAGGGTAATGCCTTCCACCGCGATCACTTCCACCGTGGCGCCCATGGCCAAATCCGTATCGCAGCGCGCCCGCCAGGTACTGTCGCCGATGCGTACCCGCCCCACGCCGTTCACCAGAGGTTCGGAAAGGGTGGTTTTGACGCCGATAAGCTGGTCGCCACGGCGATTCAGCAGCGACGGCGGATAGGTTTTGCTGCGCGTGCGCAGCCAATACCACCACCCCAGCGCCGCGCAGATGGTGAGCAGCGCAAACACCACGCCCTGCCACTCCCAGCCCAGCGGCACCACCCACACTATCAGACCGACCAGCACGGCGGCGACGCCGCTCCATAACATGTATCCGCTGGCGCCGAGCATTTCCGCCGCCAGCAGCAGGCCGCCGAGCGAAATCCAAAACCAGTGCGGATGGTACACCAGCGCGGCCAGCATGATTATTTACCCCGGCCGGTTTTGCTCTCGCCGAGCAGCTCGGCGATGCCGCCGATGGCGCCCATCAGGTTGCTGGCCTCAAGCGGCATCATGATGACTTTGCTGTTGTTGGCGGAACCGATATGCTTCAGGGCATCGGTATATTTTTGCGCCACAAAGTAGTTAATGGCCTGGATGTTGCCGGCGGCGATGGCCTCCGACACCATTTTGGTGGCCCGCGCTTCCGCCTCGGCGGCGCGTTCGCGGGCTTCCGCCTGCAGGAATGCCGCCTGCCGTTCGCCTTCGGCGTTGAGGATTTGCGATTGCTTCTCACCCTCGGCGCGTAAAATGGCCGCCTGGCGCACGCCTTCCGCTTCCAGGATATTGGCGCGTTTGGTTCGTTCGGCCCTCATCTGGGCGTTCATCGCGGCGATCATTTCGACCGGCGGGCGCACGTCGCGGATTTCAATACGGGTCACCTTAATCCCCCAGGGACTGGTGGCCTCATCGACGATATGCAGCAGGCGGGTATTAATGCCGTCGCGCTGAGACAGCATTTCGTCCAGTTCCATGGAGCCGAGCACCGTACGGATGTTGGTCATGGTCAGGTTAAGTATGGCCTGCTCAAGGTTGCTGACCTCATAGGCGGCGCGCGCTGGGTCGACCACCTGGATAAAACATACGGCGTCGATGGTCACGTTGGCGTTATCTTTGGAAATGATCTCCTGCGACGGGATATCCAGCACCTGTTCCATCATGTTGATTTTGCGGCCCACCCGGTCCATAAAAGGCACCACCAGGTTCAACCCCGGTTTCAAGGTGAGGGTATAGCGGCCGAAACGCTCAACCGTCCATTGGTAACCCTGGGGAACAATTTTTATCCCCGCCCAGACAATGATCAGGGCCAGAACAATAATTATCGGAATTACCGTCATCATCGGTGAAATCTCCATGGTGAAATCTCCATTTCGTGAGAGAAAGAATTAACGCAATATAGCGCGGCCGGTGCGAAATCATCTTCACATCGCTTTTAACATGACGCAATCTTATCAACGCTATCCTGATAGTACGCTTTTGCCGGGGCAAAAACGCGCCGGGCGGGGGGAATCTGCGGCATGGCCTACATTTAATCTGCGCCGGACGGGAATAACGCCCGCCCGCGCAATCAACCCGCCGGGCGGCGTGCGCCGGCATCGGGCTTACGGGCGCTACCGGCCCGGTCTTGTCAGTAAAGCAGGGAATAAAGCTGGCGGCGGTATTTGGCGGCCAGCGCATCGCCGGTGCCGAGGGCGGCCATGATATCCATCAGCGTCTTGCGCGCGTCGCCGTTGGCGGCGGCGAGATCTTTACGCAAATGGCCTATCAGCAGCTCCAGCGCTTCTTCATTACGCCCGACCTGATGCAACTGCAGCGCCAACTGCACCGCCAGACCCGCGTCCGCCGGGGCGTTTTGCACCTGCTGTTGCAGCAACTGAATTTCCGGGGTATCCGCCGCCTGCTTCATCAGTTCGATTTGCGCCAACAGGCCCTGGTAACGGGTATCTTTGTCCTGCAGCGGGAAGACCGCCAACACCGCTTCGGCATCCTCGGTACGCTTGAGCTGGATATAGGTTTCCGCCAGCAGCAAACCCGCCTCGCTTGATTTTTCACTCAACTGCCAGGCTTCCTTAAGCAGCGGCAGCGCTTCGGCGTATTGTCCCTGCTGCATCAGATCGCCGGCTTCGGTCATTTTCAGCTGCGCCGGATCGGGCAGGGCGCGCAGCAGCAGTTCGCGAATCGCTTCTTCAGGCTGCGGTCCCTGAAAACCGTCCAGCGGCTGCCCGTCCTTGAACAGATAGAGCGTCGGGATGGCGCGCAGGCCAAATTGCGCGGCCAACGCCTGCTGGGCATCGCAATCCACCTTTGCCAGGACGAACTGGCCGGCGAACTCCTGCGCCAGTTTATCGATAACCGGGGTCATCGTCTGGCAATGCGGGCTGCGTTCCGACCAGAAATAGAACAGCACCGGCTGCGACATGGACAGTTCGAGCGTTTGCTGCAGGTTTGTTTCGTTGATATCAATGATGGTGGCTTGAGCTAACATGAAATTCTCTCTCCCGTTTTAGCGTTATATTGGGGCATTTTCCCCCGCCTCAATGGCCAGCGCGTAAAATCATATCCAGGCAACGGCCCGGCAGGCAACGGCGCAGCAGGGATAAACCGCTGGCCACCAGGGTCACCGGATAACGCAGGCGGGGACGTGGATGCTCCAAAGCATGGCGTAGTTTGGGCAGTATAGCCTCCGGCGGCAATGTAAATCGTGAGGCGATTCCGGGATTGGTCACCGGCTTATCCGCCTGCGACTGGTTTACATTGCGGGTAAACGCGGTGCTGAGCGGCCCCGGCTCAATCAGGCTGACGCACAGGCCGGTGCCGTGCAACTCCATGCGCAGCGTATCCGACCAGGCCTCCAGGGCATATTTACTGGCGGCGTAGGCGCCCCGTCCCGGCGTGCATACCAGCCCCATCACCGAGCTGGTCTGTATGATGCGCCCCTCGCCATGGGGGAGCATGGCCGGCAGCAGCCGTTGCGTCAACTGATGGGTGCCGAACAGGTTGCTGGCGAACTGCTGCTCCAGCTGGCGACGGGAAAGGCCGGCCAGGGGGCCGTAAACGCCAAATCCGGCATTATTGAATAACCCGTACAGGCGGTTGCCGCACAGCGACAGAATGCGCGCCGAAGCGTCATCGACGCTATGCTCGTCGTCAAGGTCAAGCGCCAGCGTTTCAAAGCCGGCGGCGGCAAGGCGGTCAACGTCCGCCGGCTTGCGGCAGGTCGCCAGCACCCGATAGCCGCGCCGGCGCAGATCCTGCGCCGCCACCCAGCCGATGCCGCTGGAACAGCCGGTGATAACGACGGTTTTTTGCATAACTTTACCCATTGGCCGCTCCGCCGGAGGCGGATTCATGTTTAAGTATGGGCAACAGCCTGGCCGACATCCATTCGGCGATAAAAGGCTGCGCGTCCGCGTTGGGGTGAATGGCGTCATCCTGCATCCATTGCGGTTTCAGGTACACCTGTTCCATAAAAAACGGTAATAACGGCACGTTATATTGCTGCGCCAGCGCCGGATAAATGGCGCTGAACGACTCGGTATAGCGCCGGCCGTAATTGGCGGGCAGCCGGATTTGCATCAGCAGGGGCTGCGCGCCCGCCGATTTAACCTGTGATATGGCTTTGGCGAGATCGCCGGCGATGGACGGCGGCGGGAAGCCGCGCAGGCCGTCGTTACCGCCCAGCTCAATCACCACCCAGCGCGGCTTGTGCAGCGAAAGCAGCCCCGGCAGGCGCGCCAGCCCCTGCGTTGCGGTGTCGCCGCTGATGCTGCCGTTGACGACGTTGATATTGTCCGCCTCCTTGCGCCAGCGATCGTTGAGCAGGGACGGCCAGGCCTGCGTCGCCTGCATCCGGTAGCCAGCGCTGAGACTATCGCCCAAAATCAATAAGGTGTCGGCGGCGTTTGCACGTACACTCAATAAAGCCATGAGTAAAAGGAAGAAAAAATGCCCGCGGAAAACGTTCTTGAAGTTCATCATCTTAATAAACACGTCGGTCAGGGGGAAAACCAGATCTCCATCCTTACCGGAGTTGAGCTGCTTGTCAAACCCGCCCAGACGATTGCCCTGGTGGGCGAGTCCGGATCCGGCAAATCGACCCTGCTCGGCATCCTGGCCGGCCTGGATGACGGCAGCGATGGCGAGGTGCTGTTATTGGGACAATCGCTGGCATCGCTCGACGAAGAGGCGCGCGCCCGCCTGCGTGCCAAAAGCATCGGTTTCGTTTTCCAGTCGTTTATGCTGGTGCCGACACTGACCGCGTTGGAGAACGTGCAGTTGCCCGCCCTGCTGCGTGGCGAAAACGAGCGCCAAAGCCGGCAGCAGGCGCTGGATCTGCTGGACAAGATCGGCCTGGCGCGGCGCCTGGGGCATCTGCCCGCCCAGCTCTCCGGCGGCGAGCAGCAGCGCGTGGCGCTGGCCCGCGCCTTCAGCGGCCGGCCGCAAATCCTGTTTGCCGATGAGCCGACGGGCAACCTGGATCGTAAAACCGGCGATCGCATTGCCGACCTGCTGTTTTCGCTTAACCGGGACAGCGCCACCACGCTTATTCTGGTCACCCACGACACGCAGCTGGCGGCGCGCTGTGAACGGCGCCTGCGTCTGCAGGACGGTCAACTGCTGGAGGTGGCATGATAGGTCGCTGGTTCTGGCGCGAATGGCGTTCGCCGTCGTTGCTGATTGTCTGGTTGGCCATGTCGTTATCCGTCGCCTGCGTCCTGGCGCTGGGCAATATCAGCGATCGTATGCAAAAGGGACTGGGCGAGCAAAGCCGCGAGTTCCTGGCCGCGGACCGGATATTGCGCGCGCCCGCACCGGTAAGCGACGGCTGGCTGCAACAGGCCGCGGCGGACGGCCTGACCCTGAGCCGGCAGATCCGCTTTATGACCATGACCTATGCCGGCGATAACGCGCAACTGGCCGATGTCACGGCCACCGACGCCCTATATCCGATGTACGGCCGGCTGGTCACCCAGCCGGACGGCCTGCGTGCGCAGCCAGGCACCGTACTGGTGGCGCCGCGGCTACTGGCGCTGCTGGGGCGGAAAGTCGGCGATCCGCTCGATGTGGGCGACACGACCCTGCGCATCGCCGGCGAGCTTCTCCAGCGGCCGGACAGCGGTTTTAATCCCTTCCAGACCGCGCCGGGCATCGTCATCAACCTGGCGGATGTGGCCGCCACCGGCGCGGTGCAGCCGGGCGGCAGGGTCACCTGGCGCTATCTGTTCGCCGGCAATCCGGATGCGCTTGAGCGTTTCGAGCGCTACCTGACGCCGCGGCTCGAGGCCTCGCAGCGCTGGTATGGCATGGATGATTCCAGCGGCGCGCTTAATTCCTCCATGGAGCGTTCGCGCTCCTTCCTGGCGCTATCGGCGCTGCTGACGCTGCTGCTATCGGTGGCGGCGGTGGCGGTGGCCATGGGCCATTACTGCCGCAGCCGCGGCGATCTGGTGGCGGTGCTGAAAACCCTGGGCGCGGGCAGGCGCGCGCTGATGAAACTGGTTATCGGCCAATGGCTGTCGCTGCTGGTGTTCGCCGGCGTGTGCGGCAGCCTGGCAGGTTTGCTGTTTGAAGCGGCCCTGATGCGGATGCTGGCGCCGGTCCTGCCCGCCGAACTGCCGTCCGCCGGCGGCTGGCCATGGGTATGGTCCCTGGGCGCGATGGTGGTGATTTCACTGCTGGTGGGGCTGCGTCCCTATCGCCAACTGCTGGCGACCCGTCCGCTGCGCGTGCTCAGGCGCGACGTCGGCCAAACCGTCTGGCCGCTGCGTATCTATCTGCCGGTAATGCTGATTATCGTACTGGTCCTGCTGCTGCTTATCGTCGGCGCCAACGGCTTGTTATGGTCGCTGGTGGGGGGCATGGGCGTACTGTCGGCGCTGCTGGCGGCGGTGGGATGGGGGGCGCTATGGCTGCTGCGTCGCCTGGTGGTCACGCGTCTGGCGTTGCGCCTGGCGCTGAACCGCCTGCTGCGCCAGCCCTGGATAACCCTCACCCAGTTGGCGGCGTTCTCGCTGTCGTTTATGCTGTTGGCGCTGCTGCTGGTGATGCGCGGGGATTTGCTCGATCGCTGGCGGCAGCAGTTGCCGCCGGAAAGCCCGAATTACTTTTTGCTGAACCTGACCGGCGATCAGGTGCCGTTGGTCAGGGATTTCCTGGGGCGCAACGGGGTAACGCCCGGCACCTTTTACCCGATTATCCGCGCCCGGCTGACGGAAATAAATCACCAAAAGGCCACTGACCTTATCCATGAGGACGAGGCCGGCGGACGGACGGTCAACCGCGAGCTTAACCTGACCTGGCTGGAACAAAAGCCCGACCACAATCTGCTGGTGGCGGGATCCTGGCCGCCAAAGGCCGGCGAAGTCTCGATGGAACAACAGGTGGCGGACCAGCTCAGGCTCAAGCTCGGCGACACGCTGACCTTTACCGGCGATACCCAGTCCTTCAGCGCCCGGGTAACCAGCCTGCGCAAAGTGGACTGGGAAAGCCTGCGGCCCAATTTTTTCTTTATCTTTCCACCGGGCGCCCTGGACGGCCAGCCACAAACGTGGCTGACCAGCTTTCGCTATCAGGGCGGCGCGACGTTCCCGGCGCAGTTAAACCGCCAGTTTCCCACCCTCAGCCTGCTGGACATCGGCGCCATCCTGGGACAAATCGGCCAGGTCCTGCAACAGGTCAGCCGGGCGCTGGAAGTCATGGTGATACTGGTATTGCTGTGCGGCGCACTGCTGCTGGCGGCGCAGGTGCAGGTCGGCATGCGCCAGCGCCAGCAGGAACTGGTGGTCTACCGTACCTTGGGCGCCGGTAAAAAGCTGCTGCGCGCCACGCTGTGGTATGAGTTTGCTTTATTGGGACTGGTTTCCGGCGTGGTGGCGGCGGCGGGCGCCGAGGTGGCGCTGGGTTTGCTGCAGCGCAGGGTATTCGATTTTCCCTGGGAACCGGACTATCGCTTGTGGTGGATGGTACCGGTGGGCGGCGCGCTATTGCTCAGCGCCTGCGGCACGGTGCTGGGACAGAGCCTGCTGGGGAAAAAGGGCGCGCACCGACAATATCAGGGTTAGTTTTTACAGGAAATGAACATTAACGCAACAATTGATATTCAACGGAGTGACAACCCGGTTGACAGTTACCGGCCGTCTACTGCACAGTAACGGCCTGGTAGACCATCATTCCGCAGACCCATTCTGCCCAACTGAAGCAGCTGAAAGCCCATGCCGGAAATAATTCTTTTCCGCGGATGCGACCCGAGGGTGCCGACGGTGAACGCAACGGTCCCGCACTCTTCAAGATAGTTGCAATCGCTATGATATAGAGGAGTTAACGTAATAAATGTCCACAACGTCGAAGATCGTCTATACGCTTACTGATGAAGCCCCGGCCCTGGCCACCTATTCCTTGCTGCCGATCATCAGGGCGTTTACCCAATCCCTGGGTATCGCCGTGGAAACGCGTGATATTTCGCTTGCCGGCCGCATCATCGCCAATTTCCCCGAATACCTTAACGAAAACCAAAAAATCGCCGATCACCTGGCCGAGCTTGGCCAGCTTGCCGTCACCCCCGAAGCCAATATTATAAAACTGCCCAATATCAGCGCTTCGCTGCCGCAGCTGAAAGCGGCCATCAAGGAACTGCAGCAGCAGGGTTACCCGGTCCCGGACTATGTGGACGAACCCGCCACGGATGCGCAAAAAGACGCCAATGCACGTTATGATAAAATCAAGGGCAGCGCGGTAAACCCGGTACTGCGCGAGGGTAACTCCGATCGCCGCGCGCCGTTGTCGGTAAAAAACTATGCCCGTAAGCATCCGCACCGCATGGGCGCCTGGTCCGCCGAGTCCAAGTCCCACGTCGCCCACATGAGCGACGGCGATTTTTATGGCAGCGAAAAATCCGCCCTGATCGCCGATAGCGGCAGCGTAAAAATCGAGCTGTTCGGCAAAGACGGCGCCGTCCAGGTACTGAAAGCCAAGACCGCCGTGGACGCCGGCGAAATTATCGATGCCTCGGTGATGAGCAAAAAGGCGTTGCGCCGCTTTATCGCCGAACAGCTTGAGGACGCCAAAAAACAGGGCGTGCTGCTGTCCGTGCATTTGAAAGCCACCATGATGAAGGTCTCCGACCCCGTCATCTTCGGCCAGTTTGTCGCCGAGTATTACCAGGATGTGCTGGAGCGTTACGCGGATGAACTCAAGCCGCTGGGCATCGATGTCAATAACGGCATCGGCGATCTGTACGCCAAGATCAAAGCGCTGCCCGCCGACCGCCAGCAGGAAATCGAACAGGCCATCCAGGCGCTGTACCAGGTACGTCCGCAATTGGCCATGGTCAATTCCGACAAAGGCATTACCAATCTGCACGTGCCGAGCGATGTGATTGTCGACGCCTCGATGCCGGCGATGATCCGCGATTCCGGTAAAATGTGGGGCGCCGACGGCAAGCTGCACGATACCAAGGCGGTGATACCCGACCGTTGCTACGCGGGCGTTTACCAGGTGGTGATCGACGATTGCAAACGCCACGGCGCCTACGATCCGACCACCATGGGCAGCGTGCCCAACGTGGGGTTGATGGCGCAAAAGGCCGAGGAGTACGGCTCTCACGATAAAACCTTCCAAATCAAGCACGATGGCGTGGTCAAGGTGACCGACGGGCAAGGCAAGGTACTGCTGGAACAGGCGGTTGAAGCCGGCGATATCTGGCGTATGTGCCAGGCCAAGGATCTGCCTATCCAGGATTGGGTAAAACTGGCGGTCAACCGCGCCCGTGAATCCCAAACCCCGGCCATATTCTGGCTCGATCCGGCCCGCGCCCATGACGCGCAAATGATCCGCAAGGTAGAGCGCTACCTCAAGGATCACGATCTCGGCGGCCTGGATATTCGCGTCATGTCGCCGGAAGACGCCACCCAGTTCTCCATCGACCGCATCCGCCAGGGCAAAGACACGATTTCGGTCACCGGCAACGTGCTGCGCGACTACCTGACCGATCTGTTCCCGATCATGGAACTGGGCACCAGCGCCAAGATGCTGTCCATCGTACCCCTGATGAGCGGCGGCGGCCTGTTTGAAACCGGCGCCGGCGGCTCGGCGCCAAAACATGTCCAGCAATTCCTGCAGGAAAACCATCTGCGCTGGGATTCGCTGGGCGAGTTCCTGGCCCTGGCGGCGTCCCTGGACCATGTAGGTAGTTCGCGTGCCAACGCCAAGGCGAAAATCCTGGCGAAAACGCTGGATCAGGCCAATGGTAAATTCCTGGATACCAATAAATCCCCGTCGCGCAAAACCGGCGAACTGGACAATCGCGGCAGTCATTTCTATCTGGCGCTGTATTGGGCGCAGGCGTTGGCGGGACAGGACGAGGACCCCGACCTGCGCGATCAGTTTGCTCCGCTGGCGCAAACCCTGGCCGAACAGGAAGACAAGATCGTCGCCGAGCTGAACCTTGTGCAGGGCAAGCCGGTGGATATCGGCGGGTATTATCACCCGTCGCCGGAGTTGGCCAGCCGGGCCATGTGCCCGAGCGCCACGCTTAATGGCGCGCTGAAAGACTTTATGGTCTGATGCGGTAAGCTTCGCTTGCCGAGCGTTCGGTTGCCATAGGTATTATCGGGCGCCGGCAAGCGCCAAGGGGGAAGCAGACGCGCTATCCCCCTTGGACCCCGCGCGATCTTTTAGCCCAATTGGGCCAGCGTTTGCCGCGCCCATGCCAATCCACTGTGATATTCCGCCGGCAGCAGGGGCGCAAGGCGCGCCAGCGCCTGGTTCAGCTCGGCGGCATCGGTATGGTTTAAGTTGAGGTGGCCGACCTTACGCCCCGGCCTCACCTCTTTTTCATACCAGTGCAGATGCACCAGCGGTTCGGCCAGCCAGGCGGCGCTGACGTCGGTACCGATAAGATTAACCATCACCGACGGCGTGGTGACAACGGGTTTTGGCATCGGCAGGTCGAGAATGGCGCGCAGGTGCAGTTCGAACTGGCTGATGGACGCGCCGTTTTGCGTCCAATGCCCACTGTTGTGTACCCGGGGCGCCAGCTCGTTAATCAGCAAATCGCCGCCAACGATAAAACATTCCATCGCCATCACGCCGACATACTTCAATTCATGCATAATTGCCGAAAGCATACTCTCCGCCCGGCGCTGCAACGCGTCGTCCGGCCCGGCCACCACCACGCTGGCGCGCAGGATACCGTCCTGGTGCAGGTTATGCGTCAACGGATAAAATACCATGGCGCCGTCATGCGCGCGCGCGCCGATAAGCGATACTTCGCCGGAAAAGGCGATACCTTGCTCAACGATACACTCGCCGTAGCACTCCTGGGGCAGCGTCGCTTCATCGCCGGGGACCAGGCGCCATTGGCCGCGCCCGTCATAGCCGCCCACCCGCCGCTTGACGATGGCCAGGTCGCCAAACGAGGCGAATATCTGCGGCCATTGCGCCGCCGCGGCCAGCGGTTCCCAGGGCGCGGTGGCCAGCCTCAGGCTGTCCAATAATTGTTTCTGCGTCAACCGGTCGGCAAGCCGCGGAAAAATATCGCGGTTAACAAAGGCATTATGTTGGGCCAGTTCACGGGTCAGGGGCGTTTGCGGCCAACGTTCGATCTCCGCGGTAATCACGCTTTGCGCAAACGGCACCGAGCCGGGATCGGCGTCAAGCCCCACCGGAAATACCGCAATGCCCAGCGGCTCGCCGGCCTGGCGCAGCATGCGCCCCAACTGTCCATTGCCCAGGATGCATACCGGTTTCATGCTTCCTCCCGCGGATCGGGATGCGCCAGCACCTCGTCGGTTTGCCCCTGACGCCAGGCCGCCAGCCGGGCGGATAAATCCTTATCGTGCAGCGCCAGGATCTGCGCCGCCAGCAGGGCGGCGTTCGCCGCGCCCGCCTTGCCGATCGCCAGCGTGCCCACCGGCACGCCGCGCGGCATCTGCACCATGGAATACAGGCTGTCGACACCGCTTAATGCCGCGCTCTGCACCGGCACGCCCAGCACCGGCACCAGCGTTTTCGCCGCCAACATGCCGGGCAGGTGAGCGGCGCCGCCGGCGCCGGCGATAATCACCTCCAACCCGGCGGCGGATGCCTGTTCGGCGAAGCTGAACAGTTTATCAGGGGTACGATGCGCCGAGACGATCTCCACATGGCAGGCAAGCTGCAGCGTGGCGAGGATGTCAGCGGCAAATTGCATTGTGGCCCAGTCGCTTTTGGACCCCATGACAATGGCGATTTTTGCCGGGGCAAGATTGGATTGCATGCGCGTGGTGCTCCTGTAAATGTTGCCGGCCACTCCCCGTAGCCTGCTGCGCGATGCCGCTGAGCGGAGGCTATCGGAAAGAAGAGGGCGTAGAGCATATCATGCGCGCCGGGAGAGGAAAACGGTTGCGTGCCCGCCGGCGCTATAAAATGCGCCGCTTAATCGAAGGGAAACTCAATCAGCTCGACGCTGGCCGCGGTGACCCGGATCATAGACCCCTGCCGGTGCCAGGCGCCCAGTACCGCGCGATGGGCGCGACCTTCCGCGGTCGGCACGGCATGGATCGCCGGCCGGTGGGTATGGCCGTGAATCATCCAGCGGGTGCCATGGCGCGCAAGCGCCGCAATTACCGCCTCTTGGCTGACATCCATTATCGTTTCGGACTTGGTGTTATTGGCGCGCTGGCTGCCGGCCCGCATCCGCGCGGCAATGCGCAGCCGCCATCTCAACGGCAGCGCCAGAAACAGGCGCCGCAGCCAGGGTTGATTGACCCGCCGGCGGTAACGTTGATAGGCCTTGTCATCGGTGCACAGCGTATCGCCGTGCAGCACCAGCAGCGACCGGCCATATAGGGTAAGCAGTTGCTCTTCCGGCAGTAGCGTCATGGCGCTTGCCGCGGCAAAATCCCGGCCCAACAGGAAATCCCGGTTGCCATGGATAAAAAAACAGGGCACCCCGTGGCGGGCCAGCGCGTTCAGCGCCGCGGCTATCTCGCCGTGCAGCGGGGAAGGGTCGTCGTCGCCAATCCAGGCCTCGAACAGATCGCCCAGGATATACAGCGCGTCGGCGTGAACCGCCTGCCGTTGTAAAAAATGCAGAAAACCGGCGGTAATCGCCGGTTCCTGAACGCTTAGATGAATATCCGCAACAAACAGGGTTGCCATGGCAACGTTTATTCGTCTACGGTCACGCCGGTGATGATCACATCTTCTTTCGGCACATCCTGATGCGGGCCGCTGTTGCCGGTCGCCACGTTTTTAATTTTATCGACCACGTCGAGACCGTCGGTCACTTCGGCGAAAACACAATATCCCCAGCCGTCGGCCCGTTCAGACCGGAAGTTCAGGAAATCGTTGTCCACCAGGTTGATAAAGAATTGCGCGGTGGCGGAATGGGGATCGTTGGTGCGCGCCATGGCCAGGGTGCCGCGGGTATTCTTCAGGCCGTTGTTGGCTTCGTTTTTCACCGTGGCGCGGGTTTTTTTCTGCGCCATGCCGGGTTCAAAACCACCGCCCTGGATCATGAAGCCATTAATCACGCGATGGAAAATGGTATTATCATAAAAGCCGTCACGGCAGTAGGTCAGGAAGTTCTCAACGGTAAGCGGAGCTTTGTCGGCGAAGGTTTTAATAACAATGTCGCCGTGATTGGTATGAAGAGTGACCATAAATAGTTGTCCTACGAGTCGGTAAAAGAGTTGCTCACACGAAGTGATCAAGCAGACTGAATTTATAACATAAGTCCGTCATGGAGTCAGCATTCACCGGAGCCGAATGGCTGTTTATGGTATTCGCCCGCGCCAGGCCGCGCTTTTTGCCGGAAATATCCCCCCCCGTTTTAAATCCGGTGTCCCCGGCCTTGCATTACCGACGCCTTCAGGGTTCAATACGCTGTTGGAAAATAACCTGTCTAAACTTGTCGGTATACACACGTACCCCGTTATCACCATGGAATGAATGTCGATGCTGAAGATTTATAATACCCTGACACGTCAAAAAGAGGATTTTCACCCCATCCATGCCGGTAAAGTCGGTATGTACGTGTGCGGCATCACTGTTTATGACCTCTGTCATATTGGCCACGGCCGGACGTTCGTCGCCTTCGACGTCGTGACCCGGTATCTGCGGTTTAAGGGCTACCAAGTTAAGTATGTGCGTAACATCACCGACATTGACGACAAGATCATCAAACGCGCGCATGCCAACGATGAAAGCATTGATAAGCTGACCGGCCGCATGATTGACGAAATGCATAAGGATTTCGACAGCCTGAATATCCTGCGCCCGGATGAAGAGCCGCGCGCCACCCGGCACATGGCCGATATCATCGAAATTGTGGCGGTTTTGCTGCAAAAAGGCCATGCCTACCAGGCGGCCAACGGCGACGTGATGTTCTCGGTGGAGTCCGATCCCACCTATGGCGTGTTGTCGCGCCAGGATCTCGACCAGCTGCAGGCCGGCGCCCGGGTGGATATCGACGATGTGAAACGCAATCCGATGGATTTCGTGTTGTGGAAAATGTCCAAAGAGGGCGAACCCAGCTGGCCGTCGCCCTGGGGCCTCGGACGTCCGGGCTGGCATGTGGAATGCTCGGCCATGAACTGCAAGCAGTTGGGTAATCATTTTGATATACACGGCGGCGGCTCGGATCTGATGTTTCCCCACCATGAAAATGAAATCGCCCAGTCGAGCTGCGCCCATGAGGGGCCTTATGTCAATTATTGGATGCATTCCGGCATGGTCATGGTCGATCGGGAAAAAATGTCCAAATCCCTGGATAACTTTTTTACCGTGCGCGACGTGCTGAAATATTATGACGCGGAAACAGTGCGCTATTTCCTGATGTCCGGCCATTACCGCAGCCAGCTGAATTACAGCGAAGATAACCTCAAACAGGCCAGGGCGTCCCTCGAGCGCCTTTACATCGCATTGCGCGGCACCGATGTGTCGGCCGTTCCCGCCGGCGGCGAGTTGTTTGTCGACCAGTTTACCGCCGCCATGGATGATGATTTTAATACGCCCGAAGCCTATTCGGCGCTGTTCGACATGGCGCGCGAAGTCAATCGCCTGAAAGTGGACAATCCGCCGGCCGCCATTGGGCTGGCGGCGGCGCTGCGCCGGTTGGCCAATGTGCTGGGCCTGCTGGAGCAGGACCCGGAACGGTTCCTGCAAAACGGCGCCCTGGTGGATAGCAGCGAAACCGAGCAGATTGAGGCGCTTATCAAGCAACGCAACGATGCGCGTAAAAATAAACAATGGCAATTGGCGGACGAAGCCCGCGCCAAACTGACCGAATTGGGCATCGTGTTGGAAGACGGCGCCGACGGCACCATCTGGCGTCGGGGTTAATTGCTTTTTTTAGCAGCGGCGCAAGCCGGGCCAGTCGGGGGATAACCCCGCAAAAAACAGGCAGGGCGCGGTTAATACCGCGCCCTGCCTCAGACTGCTGACAAAGTCCTGGCCCTTTGGCCAGGACTTTGATCTAATAGGGGTAGGCTAAAAAACGAGCTTATCCTGATGCTAAAAGAATCGTCCCCTCAGCAGTATCAACTCGAAATGGTCACCCTCGAAGAACTGGTGCCCAAAGACCATCTGGTGCGCAAAGTTGACGCCACGATTGATTTTGAATT